>JACCVK010000040.1 GCA_013698195.1 Actinomycetota bacterium
CAGACAATGCGCTAGGCGGAGGGCTTAGACCGCGGGATCGCGGATCGATGCAGTCTCCCGCCGGTATTCGAGCACCTCGCGACCGATCGCGAGCAGGGAGCCGGCGACCGGGATGGCGAGCAGCGCACCGAGGATGCCCGCAAGCTGAGCCCCGATGAGCACGGCGCAGAGCACTGCCAGAGGCGAGAGCTCCACCGTCCTCCCGTAGACGAGCGGTTGCAGGACGTGGTTCTCGAACTGCTGGTAGGCGATGAAGAAGCCGACGACGATGACACCTCGAAGCCAGTCGGTCTCGATGAACACGATCGTCCCGACGATGACCGTCGCGATGGCCGCACCCGCAAGCGGGATGAGGTCGAAGATCGCGACGACGAGACCGAGCGCGATTGCGTACTTGCTTCCGACCGCGAACAGGACGATCGTCGCGAGAACCGCGGCGATAAGGCTGATGAGGAGGTTCCCGGTGACGTATCCGGACACCGTGCGGTAGATGTCGCCGCCGACTCGCTCGTAACGGGCGCGAGTGTCTTCGGGGAGGAGCTCGAGGAAGCGATCGACCGCGCGTGGGCCCTCGAGGAGCATGAAGAACGTCAGGAAGACGATCGTGATGACGCCGACGACCGCCGTGACGACGCTGCGAACGACGTCGAGCACCGGCAGGCTCAGCCCGAGCACGCCCCCCGCGCCCTGACTCTCGATGGCCTCGCGGATGCGGTCGACGATCTTGTACTCCTCTTGCAGGAAGCCAAGCGGTCCACGCCCGGCCGTCACGTCGTCGACGAAGTCCGGGACGGCGTCCACGAAGTCCGAGACCTGCGCCAGGAGCGGCGGAATCACGAGGAAGCCAATCCCCGTGAGCGCGAGCAGCGTCATCGCGAAGACGAGTGACGCGGCAGCCGCTCGACTCAGCCCGCGTCTCTCGAAGAACTGGACGGCCGGATTGAGCGCTGCGGCGAGGAAGAGAGCGATGAGGATCCACGTGAGTACCTGCCACGCGAGGTAGGCGAGCAGAAGCGTGACGCTGGCGAGAACGGTGAGCCCGATGAGGAGAAGGACCGTGCGCGAGCGCAGGGTGACGACGCGAACCTCGGGTTGAGCCATCGAAGCGGTGTTCGCGACAAGTCGTGGGGTTCCTGGCTCGGCGCAGTTCGGCCCTGCGCCTAGACTTGAGGCATGCGCTCGGGGCTGCTCGGTCTCGCGATCGGGCTCGCGCTCGCCGACTCCTCGGTCGTCACGCTCGCGCTCCCCGAGATACTCGGCCGGTTCGACGTGGACGTGACCACCGTCGCGTGGGTGCTCACGTCGTACAACCTCGCTCTGGCGCTACTTGCGGTACCCGCGGCCTACGTCGCGCGGCGGCGGCCCCGCTCGGCGTTCGCTGCGGGTGCGGTCGTTTTTGCCGGAGCGTCGCTAGTCTGCGGTCTCGCGCCGTCGTTCGAGCTTCTGGTCGCCGGTCGGTGCGTTCAGGCCGTGGGGGGTGCCTTCGTCGTCGTCGCCGCGCTCGACCTTCTCGCCGCCACGACGGGAAGCGACGTGCGCGCGGCGCACCTGTGGGTGCTCGCAGGCGTTCTCGGAGCTTCGCTCGGCCCGGCCGCCGGGGGGATCCTGACCGAAGCTCTGGGGTGGGAGTCGATCTTCCTCGTCCAGGTGCCACTGGCGCTGCTGACGCTCGCTGTCCTGCGCGGGCTCGCAATCGAGCGGAGGACTGCCCGCGCCGGACGGCCGCGGCTCACCGCCAACGCAGCGCTGCTCCTGCTCTCCGGCGGACTCGTAGCCGCACTCTTCCTGCTCGTGCTTCTGCTCGTAGACGGGTGGGCGATGTCGCCGGCCGCCGCGGGAGTCGTGGTAACCGTGATCCCGCTCGTCGCGATCGTCGCGGGCCGCTTCGCGCCGCGCTCGCTCACGGTGGGAATGCGCATCGCGACCGGTGTCGTCCTCGTCGCCGGGGGCCTCGCCTGCCTCGCTTTCATGCCGCGCGCGGGTTGGGTTTGGACGCTTGCGCCGCAGCTTTTGGTCGGCGCAGGTCTCGGTCTCACGCTCGGCTCCCTCACAGAGCGCGCGGTCGCCGGCCGGCCCGCGCAGGTCGTGCACGGGGGCTGGACAATCGCGGCGCGCCACGCCGGAGTCGTGCTCGGGTTGCTTCTGCTCGCCCCCGTTCTCACCGAAGCGCTCGAGACGAACCGGGAGAGGGCCGTACGGGCCGGGGCGGCTGAAGTTCTCGACAGCCGGATCCCGCCGCTCGACAAGCTCCGTCTTGCCCAGGACGTGCTCGACGAGGTGGAGCGCGCGCGGGACGACGGCAAGCTCCCCACCGTTGCGGCGGTCTTCGAGGATCGGCCTGACGACGAGGAGTACCGCTCGCTGCGCGCCGGGCTCGAAGATCAGCTCGACCGGGCCGTTACCGATGCGTTCTCGCGCCCGTTCCTCCTCGCCGCGGTCCTCGCGCTCGCAGCGCTCGTGCCGATGGCGCTCGTGCCCTTCGCCCCTGGGAGGAGTGAGCCGTTGTGAAACGGGGCCTGCCCTTGCTCGTCGCACTCGGGGCCGTCGCCGCGGTCCTGGTTCCCTACCTCGCACTTGGTGGTTCGTCCTACGAGCCTGCGGCCGTAGCCGATCCCTGTGCCGCACGAGACTGGCGGGACCCGGACGGACTCTCGGAAGTCCTCGAGCAGATCGTCCTCTCGGCGCTCGACGGGGCGGCCTGCGAGCTCGGCGTCTCGCGTGAGGAGCTCGTGCTCGCCGTGCGGAGCGAGGATGCGCTCGCTGAGTTCGCGGACGAGCGTGGGATCTCGCGCACGGACGCGGAGGAGGCAGTCGCGGACGGTCTGACCCGGGCAGTCGACGATGCCGAGGAAGCCGGCGCACTCCCGAGCCTGCTCGGCGGCCTCGTCCGGCGCGCGGTCGAATCGGTTCCGGTCTGGCTTCTGCTCGATGCGCTCGACAGGCTGGAGGATCTCGGCGCACTGTTGCCGTGAAGCGAGCAGAGACCTTTTCTCATGGTCGTGTTCGCACCGCTCTCGGCCTGGCTCTAGCGGCGGGCCGTCACGCGCTGATCGCGGCGCGGAAGCAATTCCGGCCGCCGCCGGTTAGGTAGACACATGAACGACCTCGCGAAGCGCATCCAGCGCACGTACCTGACGCTGCTCCTCGGTAACACGCTCGCGGCGTCGTTCATCTGGGGCATCAATACGCTCTTCCTGCTCGATGCCGGGCTCTCGAACCTCGAGGCATTCGCGGCGAACGCGTTCTTCACCGCCGGGATGGTCGTTTTCGAGATTCCGACCGGGATCGTGGCGGACACCTGGGGCAGGCGGACGTCGTACCTCCTCGGCACGATCACGCTGGCCGGCTCGACACTCCTCTATTACCTCTTGTGGGAGCTCGACGCACCGTTCTGGCAGTGGGCGGTCGTCTCGATGCTCCTCGGGCTCGGGTTCACGTTCTTCTCGGGGGCGACGGAGGCCTGGCTCGTCGATGCGCTCGACTATGCGGGGTACGAGGGCGGCCTCGAGACGGTCCTCGGACGAGGACAGATGGTCTCCGGCGCAGCCATGCTCGGCGGCTCTGTTGCCGGAGGCGTAATCGCCCAGGCGACGACCCTCGGCGTTCCGTTCCTGCTCCGCGTGGTCGTCCTGCTCGCGATGTTCGCGGCCGCGTGGAAGCTCATGCACGACCTGGGCTTTACGCCCGATCGTTCCGCCGGTCCGGTGCAGGCCGTCGGCCGCGTCTTCTCGAACTCGCTCGAGCATGGCCTCAAGAACCCGCCGGTGCGGTGGGTGATGCTGGCCGCGCCCTTTACCTCGGGGATCGGCGTGTACACGTTTTACGCGCTCCAGCCCTACCTGCTCGAGCTCTACGGCGACTCCGAGGCGTACTCGGTGGCCGGTCTTGCGGCAGCGATCGTGGCAGGCGCGCAGATCGCGGGCGGCTACGCCGCGCCGAAGATCCGCGGCCTGTTCCACAAGCGCACATCGGCTCTCATCCTCGCGACGCTTGCGAGCTCCGGGGTCCTGCTCCTGCTCGGCCTGACGGATGCCTTCTGGCTCGCGCTGGCGCTGCTCGTCGTCTGGGGACTCCTCTTCGCCGCGAGCATGCCGATCAAGCAGGCGTATCTGAACGACCTGATTCCGTCGCAGCAGCGCGCGACCGTCCTGTCCTTCGACTCGCTCATGGGCAGCACCGGCGGCGTCGTGATCCAGCCGGTGCTCGGCCGCGCGGCCGACGTCTCGAGCTATGCGACGTCGTTCGTCATCGGCGGGGCGTTCCAACTGCTCGCGGTTCCATTCCTCCTCCTCAGCCGCCGCGAGCGATCTCCGGCGGACGCGGCCGTCGCCTCGTCGGCTCCAACGCCCGCGGAGCAATGAGTTTGGCCCGGATGACCCAACCGGCCTCGAAAGCGTCGGCGATCCCTTCAGCGAGAACACGCTCTCGGACGACGGGCGCATCGCCTACGCCGAGGCGCAATTCGATCGCGTGATCTTCGAGGAGGATCGCGAGCAGGTCGTCGCCGTCCAGGACACGGTACGCACGGCGGTCGAACCCGTGGGCGTGGTCGCCGAGTTCAACGGCGATGCGGAGTTCCCACCCGTCGAGCAGGGGACGTCGGAGCTCCTCGGCTTGCTCGCGGCGATCATCGTGCTCATCGTCGTCTTCCGGACGCTCGTCGCGTCGTTGATTCCGATCGCGCTGGCCCTCGTCGCCTTGATGTCTGCCTTCCTCTTGCTGTTCATTCTCGCCGGCCTGACGACGATCAACACGATCACGCCGATCCTGCTCTCGATGATCGGGCTCGGTGTCGGCATCGACTACTCGCTCTTTATCGTGACGCGCTTCAGGCAGCTACTGCACGAAGGGCTGTCACCGCAGGACGCCGCGTCCGAAGCCGGTGCGTCCGCAGGACGCGCGGTGCTCTTCGCCGGCTTGACCGTCGCAATCTCCGTGACCGGGCTTGCCTTCTTCGGCATGGACTTCGTCACGAAGCTCGGAATCGCGAGCGCGCTCGGAGTGTTGACGACGGTGCTGATCGCCAACTCGCTCCTGCTGGCCGTGCTCTCCCTGCTCGGCCACAAGATCGACCGCCTGAAGGTGCCGTTCCTGCCCCCGATCGACGACTCCGAGGCCGCGCGGGAGAGGACGATCTTCGCTCGCTGGGGTCGGTTCGTGACCGCGAACGCGAAAGTTGTGTTCCCCGTCGTCCTCATCCTCATCGTCGTCCTCGCAGGGACCTCCGCGCTCGTGCGGCTGGGTGCGGCAGATCAGGGAACGCAGCCTACGGCGCAGACGAGCCGCAGGGCATACGACCTGCTGGCGGAAGGCTTCGGCGCGGGTTTCAACGGCCCGATCCCGATCGTCGTCGACGTGAACGGCGACGCCCAGGCGCCGCAGCGGATCTTCGAGGGCGCGCGGGACCTCCCAGGCGTGGCATCCGCCGGCGAGCCGCAGTTCAACGATCCGAAGACCGTCGCGCTCGTCTTCGTCACTCCCGACTCTGCACCGCAGGACGTCGAGACCGACGAGCTCGTAACCCGGCTTCGGGGCGACGTCGTTCCGGCTGCGACCGAAGGCGGAGACGCGGTCGCATACGTCTCGGGTCAGACCGCCGCGTTCAAGGACATCGGGGATCGAATCCTGGAACGGCTGCCGCTCTTCCTCCTGTACATCGTCGGCGTCACGTTCATCGTCCTCGCGATGGCTTTCAGGTCGATCGTGATCTCGCTGACCGCGGCGGTCACGACCATTCTCTCGGCCTTCGTGGGCTTCGGTGTGCTCACGCTCGTGGTGCAGGAGGGGCACCTGCTCGGCTTGACGGGGCTCGACAAGACCGGTCCGATCGAGACGTTCGTCCCGCCGATTGCCTTCGCGATCTTCTTCGGGCTCTCGATGGACTACATGGTCTTCATCATGAGCCGGATCCGGGAGGAGCATGTCTACGGACTGAACACCCGAGACGCGGTCGAGCACGGCATCGCCGCCATCGGCAGGGTGGTCGTCGCGGCCGCGCTGATCATGGGCACGGTCTTCGCGGCCTTCATCTTGAGCGCCGATCGCATCCCGAAGG
>JACCVK010000046.1 GCA_013698195.1 Actinomycetota bacterium
GGGGCGCACGTCATCGCGATCGCGACCGACGGCAACGAGGACATCCAGCATCACGCCGACGACGTCATCTACGTGCCGAAGACGCCTGCATTCCTCCAGGTCGTGCTGGCAATCCTTCCCCTGCAACTGCTCGCCTACCGCATCGCGCGCCTCCGCGGATTGAACGTCGACCAGCCGCGGAACCTCGCCAAGACCGTCACGGTCGAGTAGCGCTCACCGGCCACCAGAACGCGCCGAAGCTGTCCGGGCCCGTATGCGCCCCGACCGCCGCGCCGACGCGATAGCGCTCGACCGGGCAACCTCCGTCCTCGAGTGCGCGCGCGAGGTCGTCCGCGGCCGGCTCGAGCTCTCGCGCTGCATGACCAACAGCCGTGGCAACTCTTCCCTCGGCCTGGGCGACGCACGCCGCCAGGAGCGCCACCGCTTCGTCGACCGACGAGCACTCTGCGAGCGGAAACGACGCTCCATCCCTGAAGCTGAGCGCCACCCAGGACTCCGTTGTGGGCACTCGGCCTCCAGGCGCGAAGCGCGCAACGAAGGCGTTGCGGAGCGAGGCTCCGAGCTGCGATGCCGCCCGAGCGGCATCGTCCGGTGAGCCGCCCACTCCGATGACGTCGGCTGCCACGCGCACGCAGAGACTGACGCCGAAGCTCGCAGTCCGTGTATCGACGACGGTCACGGGGACGGCCGCGTGGCGAGCCGCGAGCTCGGCGGCCGCAATCGTGCCGGACGCGCGAGCATCCAGATGAATTGAGACTACCGCTTCGGCTCCCAGCTCGGCTGCGCGCTGGTAGGCGCCGTCAAAGTCCGCTGGGCTCGGGAGCGACGTCGTCGCGGTGACCCCTGCTCGAAGCTCGTTGTAGAAGTCATCGAGCGAAGCGACGCGCTCGTCGAAAGGCTTGCCGCCGAGCGCGACCCCGATCGGCACCACGTCGACGCCGAGGCGAGCGGCTGTCTCTTCGGTGAGCAGTGAGCTCGAGTCCGTGCAGATCGAGATAGTGCTCAGCGCCGGAGCTCGAGTTCGTCAGGATGGCCAAGCCGGTAGGCGCGCGCAAATCGCGACCCGATCACGAGCACCGTTGCCGTTGTGGCGAGCGGGAGTGCGAGGGTCGGCTCCGGTCCCCAGGAGTTCGGGAGCCTGCGCCGCCACCAGAAGATGCTCGCCAGTACCCACGCGAGCGCGGACGCGACCACTGTGACGAGCCCCGGTCGCCTGAGTCCGGGCACTCGCGCGACGCCGACGGCGAGCGCGAGGTCGACGGGCGCGTAGGCGGGGAACGTGTACAGGCACTGGCCGAAGCTCGTCGCGACCCCCTTGCCGCCTTGAAATCCATTCCAGGCGGGGTAGCAGTGGCCGACGACCGCCGCGACGCCGGCCACGTGAGCGCCGACATCTCCGGCGAGCGCGTTGCCACAGGCGCAGCTCGTAAAGCCCTTGGCCACGTCCGCGACGATCACAGCCCGTCCTGATCCGGGTCCCAGGACTCGGAACACGTTCAAGCCTCCGGGGTTGCGACTGCCGCTTCGGCGGAGGTCAACGCGCCCACCTCGGGCAAGCCGCGAGGCGACGTCGGCCGAGGGTACGGTGCCGAGCAGGTATCCGGCGGTGGCGGCGACGAGGAGGCGGGCGAGGCTCATGGTGGCTGGGGAATGATGAAGGCTCGCGTGGTGACAGGGCTGGCTGGACTCGCCGTGGTCCTCTGGGCACTCGTCGTGCGCGGTGCACTCACGCTCGATCTCGGCATCGGCAGGCGCTACCGGACGCTGGGACCGCTGCGAGTACGCATCGGCGCTCCCAGGGAGACCGTCTTCGACGTCATCGCCAGCCCATATCTCGGCCGCACACCGCGCGCGTTGCGAGCGAAGCTGCACGTCCTCGAGCGCGGCGCCGATTTGGTGCTCGCCGAGCACTACACGCGGACACACGGGCTCACGGCCACGACCCTCGAGACGGTCCGCTTCGAGCCGCCTGCACGCGTGGACTTTCGGCTCGTCCGCGGTCCGGTCCCGCACGTCGTCGAGCAGTTCCTCCTCGAGGAGACGGCCGCGGGAACCGAGCTCGAGTACCGCGGTGAGCTCGGAACGGACCTCTGGGCGCTTGGCGGGGTGTGGGGTGCGGCGGTCGCGAGCACGTGGGTCGCGACGGTCGAGTCGTCGCTCGCGACCGTGAAAGCCGAGGCGGAGCGGCGGGCCGGCACGAAGCCGCAATAGAGCGTCTGCTCGCCGTTCAGGGCCCGGGCTCGTCCCACTCGGTGCTCTTTTCGAAGCCGCGGACGGCATACCAGACCGACCACACGACAAGAGCGATCGTAAACGGGAGTCCCGTGGCGATCTGCACGAGGACGAAGGCACCGACGCTCCCGGCGGCGAGGGCCAGCATCCGGATTCCGCTCCGCGCGAGCAGGTAGATGCCCCAGACCACCGACTCGATACCGAAGACGCGCCGATACGTCCGCGACGCCTTGACCTCCGGCGGGAACGCATACCACGCGTCCGCCAAGACACCCGCGAGCGGTCGTCCGACCATCGCCGAGCCGATGTTGGCGAGTCCCCAAACGGCGCTCACGACCACCGGCTGCGCCAGATAAACGGTGGCACTGTCCGCGAGCAGGCCGACCGTCGCCTGCACGAGCACGAAAGCAACCGAGACGAGCGCGAGCGCACCGGCGCGACCGCGCCACCGCTCGTACAGGTCGAGCGCGATCCCGATTGCGCTCGCGAGCACGATCCCGACAACCAGGTTCCCGAGCTTCCAACCCAGGTAGAAGGCGATGACAGGACCGAATGCCTCGCGCGCGAACCGCGGCGCTCCTGCGACGAAGATCGAACGGAAGCTCGGCTCCGGGAGGCCGAGCTCGCTCGTGCCCGAGACGGTTCCCGGACCGGCAGCG
Source organism: Actinomycetota bacterium (assembly GCA_013698195.1). GTDB lineage: Bacteria > Actinomycetota > Thermoleophilia > Gaiellales > Gaiellaceae > GMQP-bins7. The sequence goes on from JACCVK010000046.1 coordinate 2,892, forward strand.
CTCATGCCGCCTCACGCGCGGCTTTGCGAAGCCGTTGTTCCTCCTCCTCGCACCAGGCGATGTTGAACTCGGCGTACGCGATGCCGTAACGAAGCACGAGGGCGACGAATGTGGGGTCCGCGCCCGGCCGCGCATCGATCTCCCGCAGGAGTGCCAGAAACTGCTCGTGGCCGAGCCGGCGCATGCGAAGCTGCTCCAGCGCTTGCTCCAGCGGCAGCTCGTCGCAGAAGAACAGCTTGAGCAGGCTCTCGTCGCGAAGCTCCGGCATCTGCGGCGGCGTCCCGAGCCATTGGACGAGCTCGGCCCGCCCCGCCTCGGTCAGCCGGTACTCCTTTCGCTTCCGTGCACCCGTGGGAGAGCTCTTCCCGTCGACTAAGCCAGCCTTCTCGAGGTGGCGGAGCTCGGGATAGATCTGCCCGTAGCTCGCCGCCCAGAAGAAGCGCGTCGAACGGTCGACGATGCCCTTGATGTCGTACCCCGTTCGTGCGCCGAGGCCAAGCATTCCCAGAATGACGTACCCGGTACCGCTCAGGCTCTCCATACCGCGACAAGATACATCTGCACGCTATATTTGTCAAAGGATTCGACGCTTCAGGTCCCGAACAGGAGCGCCGGCGCGACCCGCTTCGGTCTCGGGGGATCGGCGCCCATGGTTGTCGTGCGTTTCCGGATCGCACACGGATCGCTCACGGAATCCGTCACCACCGGTTGGTACGGTCGTCACTTTCCGGCGACGACATACCTAGGAGGTCGAGATGCGAGGATTTTCGATCAAGCACCCAGCACCGGCGATGGTTGTTGCGTGCCTGGCGCTCGGGATCGCGTTGGGCGGGACGAGCGTCGCCGCGGTCAGCCAGCTCGGACGGAACACGGTGGGCACGCAGCAACTCCGAAATGCCGCGGTGACGAACCCCAAGCTCCGCAACAGCTCGGTGACGTCGCTGAAGGTCGCGAACCGCTCGCTGCTCAGAGTGGACTTCGCACCTGGCCAGATTCCGCCAGGCCCGATCGGGCCTGGCGGACCAGCCGGACCCGCGGGACCGGCCGGGCTGAGCGGCCTCGAGCGCGTCGAGATCGCAGGCCCGTCGAACTCCGCGACCATCAAGTCGAATCAGATCGCCTGCTCCGCAGGCAAGCGGCTGCTCGGCGGTGGAGCACGCCTGGACGGCTCGATCCTCGACAACGTCGCGATTCAGCACTCGTTCCCGGACAACGACAACATCTATCGCGCGCGAGCCGCGGAGGTTGTGACGAACGCAGGGAACTGGTCGCTGACCGTCTTCGCGATCTGCGGGGTCGCGGCCTGAGCTGAGAAGCATGTTCCGACTGCGGAACTCCGCCGTTAGCAGGGGTTGTCGATCACCGCGGCGGTGAGATACTCGGCCGCGTGATTCGTGCACTCCTGGGTGCAGGTGCCACTGCCGTGCTTCTGGCCGTGGCACCGGCCACGG
>JACCVK010000058.1 GCA_013698195.1 Actinomycetota bacterium
CCACCAGAAGAGCAGCCCTGCCAGTCCGATCCCCGCTGCGAGCGCGAGAGTCAGCCGCCCGAGCAGCGTGAGCCACTGGTCGCGCACCTCCTGCACGGGTTTCGCGACGATGAGCCAGCCGAAGGCCTCCGTCCCGGTTACGAGACGTACCGGTTGCGCCGCTGCGAGGAGCTTGCGGCTGTCACCGGGCGGGGTGAACTCGAACGTGACAAGTCGATCGCGCTCGAGCCCGACATCGCCAAGCGCGCTCCGTGACACCCGTTCGAGCCCGAAGCGCTGACCCGGGAAGAGTCCGATTCCGACGTAGAAGAGCTCGTCGCCCGTCGCAAGCTCGAGCGTCTTGGCCGCGAACTCAGGCGCTTTCGTCCCTTCGTCGCTCGACCTGATTGCGGATTGCGCGTACAGCGCGGCGAGACCCTCTGCCTCCCGCTCGAGCTCGCGGGTGAGCTGCGAGCGCGTGACGTCCTGAAAGAGTCGGACGGCCAGGCCGATCGAAACGAGTCCGAAGACGAGAACGGCCAGCAGGAAGAGGGCCGTCAACCTGAATCGAAGCGACCCCAGCATCGGCCCTCAGGGTACGTCTTCCCGCGGAGGGTTGATGTCGGTCAGCCGGCCGCGGTCGGCGTGCGCTCTGAAGCGACCTTGTAGCCGACGCCCCAAACCGTGACGATCGGCGACGCGTCGCCGAGCTTCCGGCGAATCTGCCGCACATGCACGTCGACGGTGCGCGTGTCGCCCGCGAACGTGTAGCCCCATACCCGTTCGAGGAGCTGGTCGCGGGTGAGCACGATCCCGCGATGGTCGAGGAGCTCCCAGAGGAGCTCAAATTCCTTGGGCGCGAGCCGGATCTCCTCGTCGCCGACGTAGACCTCCCGTTTCCCCGCGTTGATCACCAGATCGCCGTGCGAGAGCTCAGCGGTCTCCGACCGGCGGCGATCCGGCGCTGCACGTCTCAGCACGCTCTTCACGCGAGCCACGAGCTCGCGCGGGTTGAACGGCTTCGTCATGTAGTCGTCGGCGCCAACCTCGAGCCCGATGATCTTGTCCACGTCCTCGTCGCGCGCGGTCAGCATCAGCATCGGCACGTCGGAGCTCTTTCGGATGCGCCGGCAGAGCTCCACTCCGTCACCGTCCGGGAGATTGAGGTCGAGCACGATGAGCGCGGGCATCTCAGTCGCGACTTGCGTCAGGGCTGTCTGTGAGGTTGCGGCCGTCCGCACGGTGTAACCCGCGTTCTTTAGGTATGCGGCCACGAAAGACGCGATCGAGGTCTCGTCCTCGACGACCAGGATGTTGTGCTGCGTCATCGGGCCGGTTGTCCCTGCTCCGGCTCCGCAGCCTTGCCGAGCTTTACGCGCACGGGCTCGTCCGGAACCGCCGTGCAGCTCTCCGGCTCGAGGCCACAGTCGACGTCGCTCTCGACCGAGTACATGCCGAGGTCGTCGCCCACGAACCTCGGCTCGCCGTCGATCGAGACAGTGCCTCTTCCTACCGCCGAGAGGGTGATTCCGTGGCCGTTGATCGCGATCCGGTAGCTGCCGCCCAGCAGCCGGAACCGGAGTCCCTGGCCGCGAATGAAGACCTTCGTCGGAGAGAGACGGCGCTGAACGACGACGCGCTTCCCGGTGAGCGTCGCTGCGTACGCGTCATTCGGAGTCTTGTCGGTGACGGTGATGGTTCCGCTCGTAAGCCGACCGAGCACATTTCCGCGAACCTCGAGCACGACTAGGCCCTTGCCGCGTGCGATCGAGAGCGTGCCGACCTCGGGGTCGGCGCCTCGGCCTGCCCAGGCGGGTACGGCCCACGCGGGGATCGCCGCGAGGGTGATGACGCACGCACAAAGAGAGAGCCTCCGCATCAGTCTGCTCAGTATCGGGTTGGTCAGTGAGTCGGCCGTGTGAAGCGTGTAAAGAGACTGTTAGCAGACCGGTTAACGCGACTCGTCACGCCTCGTACACGTAGAACCCGCGGCCGCTCTTGCGTCCCAGGAGGCCGGCGTTCCGCATTGCGACGATCCGCGGAGGAGGGGCCATACGCGGCTCGCGCAGCTTGTCGTACAGCGCCTCCGACGCGTGCACGTGTACGTCGATGCCGACGAGATCGACGAGCGTGCACGGGCCCATCGGCCAACCCGCGCCGGCGGTCATCGCCGTGTCGAGGTCTTCGGGCGCGATGCGTGCTTCGTCGAGTGTCCGGATGCAGTCGTTGAGCAGCGGGATCAGGATGCGGTTGACTACGAAGCCGGGTGTGTCGTGACAGCGGATGGGCTTCTTGCCCATACGGTCGCCGACCGCATAAGCGGCTTCGACTGCCTCATCCGAGGACAGCTCGGCACGGACGATCTCAACGAGCGGCATCAGCGGCGCCGGGTTGAAGAAGTGCATGCCGACGACCCGCTCCGGCGAAGACGTCGCCCCGGCGATCTCCGTCACGGAGAGCGCCGAGGTGTTGGTCGCGAGGATGCAGTCAGGCCTGACGATCTGCTCGAGCTCGGCGAAAAGCTCCGTCTTGGCGCCGAGATCCTCCACGATCGCCTCGATGACGAGATCGCAGTCCGCGAACGCGGCAAGCTCGGTCGAGAGCTGCAAGCGAGCCAGCGCGGCTTCGCGATCCTCGTCGCGTAGCTGATCCTTCTCTACCTTCCGCTTCAGGAAGTGCCGGATGCGCTCCACGCCCTCTCGCCGAGCTCGGGGGTCACCTCTCGACCGATGGTCTCGTACCCGCCTTCGACTGCGAGCTGTGCGATTCCCGCACCCATCGCGCCCAGTCCGACGACGCCGATCTTCCGGATCTCGGGAACGGTCACGACGCGCGATCCTAGCGACGCGTCGTGTGAGACGTGGCTGGTCTCAGCCTCTGTAGTGACGTCGGCGCTCGAGCTCGTCGATCCGCGAGTCGACACCGAAGAAGCACGCGAGCGGGCCTACGAGCAGCAGGAACGCGATGAGGACGTAACCGAACACGGGGACATTCTCACTCGGGGCTGCGATCAGGACAAGTCGAGGATATTTCGATGTCAATTAGCAGAGCTGATCTACTAAGAGACTCACGCGCGCTCGAGGACGCCTGCGATCGCCTGGCCCTGGCCGATGCACATCGTCGCGATCCCGTGCCGGTCTCCACGGCGGTGGAGCTCGCTCAAGAGGGTCGCCGAGATCCGCGCGCCGGTCGCACCGAGCGGGTGCCCGAGCGAGATGCCACCACCGTTCGGATTGACGTCGCCTACCTCCCAGCGCTCGCGGAGGCCGGTGTCGGCGAGGAACTGGAGCACGACCGATGCGAACGCCTCGTTGACCTCGATGACCGAGATGTCGTCCCACTCGAGGCCCGCTTTCGAGAGGGCGCGAGCGCACGCTTCGGGGTTCCCGTGGAGCATCCGGTACGGGTCCACTCCCGAGAGCCCGAACGAGACGAAGCGAGCCCGCGGCTCGAGGCCGAGCCGTTCGACAGCCTCCCCGCTCGCGAGCAGCATCGCCGCCGAGCCGTCCACGATGGAGCTCGAGTTGCCGGCGGTTACAACGCCGTCGGGCTTGAACGCAGGCTGCAGCGACGCGAGCTTCTCGAGCGAGGTGTCGCGACGCGGCGTCTCGTCGACTGCAAAGAGCACGACGGCGCCGCCCGCACCGACCTCGACGGGCACGATCTCGTGTTCGAACTTGCCCTCGTCGATGGCGGCCACCGCTCGCCGGTGCGACTCGAGCGAATACTCGTCCAGCGCCTCGCGGCTCAGGTTCCACTCAGCCGCGATGACTTCCGCGGAGATGCCTTGCGGGACGATCGGCCAGCGCTCGCCGATCTTCTCGTTCACCGCACCCCACCCCGCGTCGCCGAGGTTGGAGCCCATCGGCACGCGAGTCATGTGCTCGATGCCCGCCGCAACAGCAACGTCGAGGTGGCCGGCCTGGATCGCCGATGCAGCGTTGAACGCCGCTTGAAGCGACGAACCGCACTGCCGGTCAACGGTCGACGCGGGCACCGACTCCGGCCAACCTGCGACGAGAACCGTCCCGCGACCGATGTTGAGCGCCTGCTCGCCGACTTGCGTGACGCAGCCCATCTGGACGTCCTCGACCTGGCCGGGATCGACGTCGACCCGCCCGACGAGCCCGTTCAGGACCTGAGCGGCCAGCTCGTCGGCTCGGAGATCCGAGAGCGACCCTCCGCGCTTACCGATCGGCGAGCGGACGGCATCGACGATGTAGGCATCACGCATCGACGACAGCATAGAGTCGCGATGCTCGGCAACGGTGCTCGCCACGTCGGGCTGCACGAAGGGTGGGGATTACACTTTCCGAGGTGGCGACAACGACGAGCGAGCGCGCGATCCTGATCGACGGAGAGTGGGTGGAGACGGGCGACTGGATCGAGGTGAGGTCGCCATACGACCGCTCGCTCGTGGGGCGTGTTGCGAAGGCGGGAGCCGGAGAGACCAGTCGCGCTCTCGATGCCGCCGAGCGAGCGATGGCTACGCCGCTGCCGGCACACGAGCGCGCAGAGATCCTCGACCGCGTCGCCCAGCTCCTCGCCGGACGGGCTGACGAAGCGGCGCAAACGATCTCGAGCGAGGCCGGAAAGCCGCTGAAGGCCGCTCGGGTCGAGGTGTCCAGAGCGGTCTCGACGTACACG
>JACCVK010000123.1 GCA_013698195.1 Actinomycetota bacterium
GCCCAGAGGCTCGTCGAGGAGCAGCACGCGCGGCCGGTTCACGATCGCGCGCGCCAGCGCGACCCGCTGGCGCTGACCGCCCGAGAGCTGCGCCGGCTTGCGCCCGCCGTAGCCGGTCAGGCGGACCATCTGGAGCGCCTGCTCAGCCCGCTGCCGCCGCTCGTCCTTGGCGACCTTCTTGACCATGAGGCCGTACTCGACGTTCTGCTGCACGGTCATGTGCGGAAAGAGCGCGTAGTCCTGGAAGACGGTGTTCACCGGCCGGTCGTACGGCGGAAGCGCCGATACGTCGTGTCCGGCGAGCTCGACGGTGCCCTGGTCGGGCGGCTCGAACCCGGCGATCATCCGCAATGTCGTCGTTTTCCCGGACCCCGACGGGCCTAGCAGGGTGAAGAACTCGCCTGGCGCGATGTCCAGATCAACCCCGTCGACGGCCACAACGTCGCCGAAGCGCTTCGTGAGCCCCCGCAGCCGGATGTCCGCCGGCTGTCCGGCGGTCGAGGCTTCAGTCACAGGCGGCGATCGAGTTCTCGAGCAGCGCGAGGCCTTCTTCCAGCTCGTCGTCCTTGATCGTGAGCGGCGGCAGCAGACGGATCACGTTTCCGTACAGGCCGCAGGAAAGGAGGATCAACCCTCGGTCGAACGCTTCCGCGACCACGGCCTTCGCGCGGTCGGAACTCTGCTCCGCGAACTCGAACGCGAGCATCGGGCCGAGTCCGCGCACCTCGCCGATCTCAGACCTGCGCGCCGCGAGGTCGTCGAGCCGCGCGCGCAAGGTGACCCCCAGTTGCTCCGCCGCCGCGAGGAAGTCCGCGTCTGAGACGATCTCGAGGACGGCCTGCGCGGCCGCGCACGAGAGCGGGTTGCCGCTGAACGTTCCACCGAGGCCGCCCGCGTGCACCGCGTCCATCAACTCCGCCCGACCCGTCACGCCCGCAAGCGGGAGACCGCCGCCGAGCGATTTGCCGGAGACGAGGAGGTCCGGCTCGACGCCTTCGTAGTGCTCGATCGCCCACATCCGACCGGTACGTCCAACGCCCGACTGCACCTCGTCGTCGACGTAGAGGATTCCGTGCGTGTGACAGAGCTCCTGGAGCCGCGCTGGGTAGTCCGGCGGCATCGGGATGAATCCGCCCTCGCCCTGCACCGGCTCGAGCACGACGCAGGCGACCGACTCAGGCGCGACAGCGGAGAGGAAGAGCGCTTCGAGCGCTGCGATCGCCGCGTCGGAGGAGACGCCGCGATACGGATACGGCGCAGGCACTCGATAGACCTCAGGCGCGAACGGTCCGAAACCTTTCTTGTACGGCATGACCTTCGCGGTCATGGTCATCGTGAGCAGCGTCCGTCCATGGAATGCGTTCTCGAAGACGACGACCGCCTGCCGGCCCGTCGCGGCGCGCGCGATCTTGACGGCATTTTCGATCGCCTCCGCCCCGGAGTTGACGAGAATCGAGCGCTGCTCGCCGTCGCCGCACGGCGAGAGCTCGGCGAGGCGCTTGCAGACATCCACGAACGGCTCGTAGGTGCCGACCATGAAGCACTGGTGCAGGTAGCGGTCAGCCTGGGCCTTGACCGCCTCGACGACCGCGGGGTGGCGGTGGCCCGTGTTCTGGCACCCGATCCCGCCGGCGAAATCGACGAACGTACGGCCGTCGACGTCGGTGACGCGCGCGCCTTCCGCCTCGGCCACGACGAGACGCGGCGTCGAGACGCCGGGGGTGACGTACCTCGCCCGCTCGTCCGTAATCCGCTCGGAAGCTGTCCCCTCGCGCAGCGACATGGGAGCCGACGATAATCGAACACGGCACGGCGCATGAGGCGATGCGCAGAGGAGGCGGCGGAGCTACCGCGTACTCTGTGCCCGGTGCCGGAGTAGCTCAGCTGGTAGAGCAGCCGCCTTGTAAGCGGCAGGCCGTGGGTTCGAGTCCCTCCTCCGGCTTCGAACCCCGGCCCAGTGTGGTCCCCGGTGAGGACCCGAAGCCGTGTACCTAGGCGAGCACCTCGCGCGTCTTCTGGTGCGCGATGATCTTTCGCTTGACGCGCTGAAGCGCGTTGTCGATCGTCTTCGTGTCGCAGCCGAGGTCCTCCGCCATGTCCTCGTAGGAGTTGCCCTCGAGGTACAGGCGGAGCGCCTCCGCCTCGAGCGAGGAGAGCCCGCTCCCGAGGCAGAACACGAGGCTCTGGAGCTCCTCGGTGGAGATCACGCAGACGGAGGGGTCGTTCACGCTCGGGCCGGGAAGGGCGTCGCCGAGCGTGCAGTCGCCTTCGGACTCCTGGCCCGCCGGCGTATGGCTGAACGACACGTACGTGTTCAGCGGCGCGTGCTTGAAACGGGTGGCGGTCTTGATGGCGGTGATGATCTGGCGCGTGACACACAGCTCCGCGAAGCTGCGGAACGACGTCTCCTTGTCCGCGCGGAAGTCCCGAACCGCCTTGTACAGGCCGATCATGCCCTCCTGCACGAGGTCGTCTGCATCCCCTCCGGCCAGGAAGTACGAGCTCGCCTTCAGGCGGACGAACCCCGCGTAGCGCCTCATGAGCCCGTCCAGGGCTTCCTGGCTGCCGTTCCTGGCTTTGATCACGAGCTGAAGATCCTCGAGCTCGCGCTGAACTCGCTGAGCGGTCTTCGGTGCCAGAGCGGTGCGAGCGGCCATGTCGATTACCCCCGATGGGACGGCGTGGGTTTCGTGATTCCCCGACCGGCGACTTGCGCACCGGGCAAGGTTCACGTTGAAGTTGAGGGAGAAGCTAGCACCATTCTCGAAGCGTTACAAGGCCCTTGCGGAAATTGTAGAATGCTAAGAACATACGTTCGCCCCTCGTGACGCAGCCAACGTGAGGTTGTCCGCACCACGGAACCACGCCTCTTCTGCCACGATCGGGTGGTGGCCCAAACTGTCGTGATCGTCGACGACCATCCGAGCTTCCGCGCGTGCCGCGTTTCCCTCCCCCAAAGACGCGGCGCGCCGTAGGGGCGGGAGCGATCTCGCCCCTACGAGCCTCTCCGGAGACGCTCGAGACGCTCTCGCGTCTCCGGATCGAGGCGGTCCCGGAGCCGGCCGCCGCTTCCGCGCTGGTCGTGATCACGGTGCTCCTCCGGTACGAGCTCTGCGAGGAAGATCCGCGACGCAACCTTCCGCACCTCTTGGCCCGAGACGCGCCGGACGACCGCGTCGGAGGAGACCAGGCAGACGATTTCAGCATCGCGGTTCTCGGCCGCAAGCCGCTCGAGGACGTCGTCGGCGTGCGCCGCGTAGCGCACGACCAGCGGCCCGACAGAGCGCTCCTCCCCGCCCCCGTCGAAGACGACGACCCCGCGGGCGCCCCGGCCGGCGACGTAGCTCGCAAGCGCGTCCACGAGCTCTCGCTCGTCGGAGAACAAGGACGCGTGTAGCAGGTTGTGGCCGTCGAACAGGTACAGAGTCGGATCCGCCACGTCCACAGCATGCCTTGTGACCTTGGCGGAGGACGCTATTCGGGAAGCCGCTTCGCAGCGCGCTGGCGAGCCGTCTCGTAGAGCATGACAGCCGCCGCCACGCTGACGTTGAGCGAGCCCACGCGTCCGGCAAGCGGTATAGCGA
>JACCVK010000128.1 GCA_013698195.1 Actinomycetota bacterium
GAACCTGTCCAGACTCGTCCTTTACTGCGGCCCGGCTTCCGCGGTTATCGCGCACTTCTAGCCTCCATGGTCGACCTGACGCTCCGCACTGAGTCAACGACCGATTGCCCACCGTGACAATCCCTCCACTTAGGGATCACCCATCGGGTGAAGCGCACAAAAAACGCCGCCCTTCACGCGAGCGGCCGCGAATCTCGCTCGCGGCGGCGCTGCTAGGGTCGAAACGCATGAGACGGCTGACAGCGACGGCCTCGCTGCTCCTTATGGTTCTGGCGCTCGTCGCAGCGGGCTGCGGAGGCGACGACGACGCGTCCTCGACGGCTGCGCCGGTCGACGAGTGGGCTGACGACTTCTGCGGCGCGGTGACCGGGTGGGCGGAGGAGCTTCGGCAGATCGCCGAGGGCATCAACGACCCGTCGTCGCTCAGCGTGGATGCGCTAAAGGACGCGGGTCAAGACGCGAGCGACGCGACGGACTCATTCGTCGAGGATCTTCGTGAGCTCGGCGCGCCCGACACAGAGTCGGGAGATGAGATCGGGAACGCGCTCGAGACGCTCTCCGAGACGCTCGAGACGGAGAGGGACGACCTTTCGGAGGCAGTCGACGACATCGACGGCCTGAATGACCTGCCGACGGCAATCTCGGTGATCGGCGCCTCCCTGAGCTCGATGGGCACCGCGCTCCAGACCACGCTGAGCGCGTTCGGGAGCAGCGACGCCGACGGAGAGCTCGAGACGGCGTTCGAGAACTCGGACGCCTGCGACGACCTCCAGAGCTAGCGCGCGCTCACCGTATCCCCGACATCCGCGAGCGCTCGCAGCGCCTGCGCAAGCGCGATCGGCACTATCGCGAAGAAGAGCGCGAGCGGCCCGCCGATGAGCAGCACGCCGATCGTCTGCCAGAAGCCGTCCACCTCGAACGCCCAGATGAGCGTTCCGACGGCGGCGGAGACCAGGCCGAGTACCCCCACGAACATGAGGAGGGCCGCCCACACACGAAGCGTCCCGTACTGCGTCATCTCAAGGCTCCTCTCAGCGTCGATCGCACGAGCGCCGAGTCTATTCGGGCCGGGCGAACAGGTTCGCGGGGTCGTTCCGTCTCCTGATCGCGAGCCGCCGGCAGCGCTCAGGCGGAACCTTCATGAATCGCCCGCACGGTATCGATCGTGTCCGCCTCGCCAGGGCCCTTGTCGGGCCGATAGCCCTTCACGCGCGCGAACCGCAGCGCGACGCCGCCGGGATAGCGACGGCTCGTCTGGACGCCGTCGAACGCGACTTCGACGACGAGCTCCGGTCGCACGTGCACCACGTACGAATCCCTCCGCTCCTCGAGCTCCAGGAGCTTTTCGGTCTGCCACGCGAGCATCGCGTCGGTCATCCCCTTGAACGTCTTCCCCAGCATGACGAACCCGCCCGTCGCCGGATCTCTCGCTCCCAGATGCAGGTTCGAGAGCTTCCCGGTCCGACGGCCGTGTCCCCACTCCGCCGCGAGGACGACGAGGTCGAGGGTGTGCGTGGGCTTGAGCTTCAGCCAGCTCCCGCCGCGCCGGCCGGCCTCGTACGGTGCGTCGAGCGCCTTCACCATTACGCCCTCGTGCCCTTTCGCAAGCGCCTCCGCGAGCGCACTCTCCGCATCGGCATGCGTCATGGCTTCGATCCGTGGCACCCTGCTCCGGGGAGGCACCAGCCGATCGAGGATCGCCAGGCGCTCTCGAGCTGGACGGTCGAGGACGTCCTCGCCGTCAATGTGCAGCAGATCGAAAAAGAACGTCGAAAGCGGCACGCTCTTCCCCTTGTCCGCGTCGTTCCTGCTCCCGAAACGGCTCATCGTGAGCTGGAAGCGGTGCGGCGTTCCGTCCGGCTTGAGCGCAATCGCCTCGCCGTCGAGCACGAGCGATTCCGCACGCAGACCCAGGACGGTTTGGACGACCTCGGGCACGCGATCGGTCACATCGGCGAGGTTCCGCGTGTACGCGCGCACCTCGTCACCGAGCCGGTGCACTTGCAGCCGCGCTCCATCGAGCTTCCACTCGATCGCCGCAGGGTTCAGTCGCGTAAGCGCGCTTGGGAGATCCTCCGCGGTTTGGGCGAGCATCGGTTTCACGGGCCGGAACACCGTCAGCCGGAAACCGTCCAGGCCGGCGTCGCTGCCGCCGAGCGCGCTCGCCGCGACGGCGCCCACGTTCCCTGCCAGCATCGTCGCTCGCCGGATCTCAGCCGCCGGACGACCAGCGGCCTTCGCGACCGCGTCGAGCATCACGCCCTCGAGCGCGCCTTGACGCAGCTCGCCGAGGAGAAGCGACCTCAGAAACCGCTGCTCGCGCTCGGTCGCCCGCCCGAAGAGATCCGCGAGCTCGGCACGGCGAGCCGCCTGCGACCCCTTCCCGGAGATGGACGCGATGCGCGCGACGGCCGCATCCACCTCGAGAGCCTCGAGGGCAGGTGTCCCGGCGGGCGGCGGCAGCTCCCGTAACCCCGCCCAGCCCACGCCGATGGAGCCCTGCGGCAGCTCCCCGGCGAGGTACGCGACCACGATGGGCACCTCAGCCGGCCGGGACTGGCGCAGGCACTCGGCGATCAACTCGGTCTTCCGGAGCCGGGCAGACGTAGCAGCTACATCCGCCGAGGTGCGCGCGAGCGCGTCGAGAAGCACGGCTAGAACTCTCTCACGCTCTCATCTCGGGCTCACGGGCGACTCATCCGGCCGGGGTAGAAAGTCCGAAAAGGCAATCCGAGAGGAGCAGCATGCGTTCGAAGACGTCAATCGCGGCAGTTCTAACCATCGTCGCCGTCGCCGCCATCACATTCGGCAGCGGCGTAGGTGCGACTACGGGGGCGGGCTGTGCCCTTCCGCAGGGCACCGAGCCGGCACGGCTCGATCCGAGGAACTTCACGACCCGGATCGACAATCCCTGGTGGCCGATGCGGCCCGGAAGCCGGTGGGTGTATCGCGAGACCGATCCAGAAGGAACCAAGCAACGTGTCGTGATCACGGTCACGACGAAGACCAAGCGCGTCGCCAACGGCGTCACGGCCCGCGTCGTGCACGATGTCGTCACGGAGGACGGGCAATTCGTCGAGGTCACGGACGACTGGTACGCGCAGGACAAGTGCGGAAACGTCTGGTACCTCGGCGAGGACACGAAGGACTACGAAAACGGGAAGGTCGTCTCGACGAAGGGCTCGTTCGAGGCAGGTGTCGACGGGGCCCAGGCCGGCGTCATCATGCCGGCGAAGCCGACACCCGGGCTCAGCTACCGGCAGGAGTACTACGCCGGTCAAGTCGAAGACCGAGCGCAGATCGTGAGCCTCGGCGAGCGTGCCGAGGTGCCGTTCCGCTACTTCAAGACGGGCCGCGTGTTGATGACGCGCGACCTCAACCCACTGGATCCCAAGATCCTCGAGTTCAAGTTCTACGCTCGCGGAATCGGGCCGGTGCTGGCAATCGGCGTGTCCGGCGGGAGCGATCGCGAGGAGCTCGTCCGCTACACCCGCGGCCGGTAAGCGGGGCTCTCATCGCCATCTCATAGCGCATCTCTATGGTCAAACGACGACGACACCAAAGGAGGAGAGCGGTGAAAGAGAGGCGACGTATCACGGTGATCGCGGGTGTACTCGCAGTTGTCGTGGCACTTGCGGTCGGCGGAGTGGGAATCGCTCAGGCGGTCGGAGGGAACTCCGAAGCGCCTGTCACCGGCCCCGCTGCCGAGCAGGCGAAGGCGGCGGCGCTCGAGGCGACCGGGGGCGGCACTGTCCTCGAGGTCGAGCAGCAGGACGGCGACGGCGCCGGGATCTACGAGGTCGAGGTCAAGCGCGCCGACGGGTCGACGCTCGAGATCCACCTCGACGAGCAGTTCCAGCAGGTCGGCTCGGCGCCGGATGACGACTCCGGCCAAGATGAGAACGCGGGCTCGGACGACTGAGTGAGCCAGAGCCCGGCGGCTCGAACCGCCGGGCTCTCATCTTTCTCTCATCTCAGCGGTCCACAATCCGTGGGTGCGGGTACTCGTGGTCGAGGACGATGTGAAGATGGTCGGGCTGCTGCGGCGCGGGCTCGGCGAGGAAGGGGTCTCGGC
>JACCVK010000140.1 GCA_013698195.1 Actinomycetota bacterium
GTGGTGCGGCACGGGCCGGGTGTAAGCCACGCGGCTGGAACTGCCGGACCCGGGCTCGACGCCAGGCTCACGTGCCAGGCTGCCGATATGCGGGCCTCGGAAAGCGGATCTTGACCGGCTGTCGGTAGAGCGGATGCGTGAGAATCAACTCGCCTTTCCCCAGCCGAGCGAGGTGCCCGCGTACACCCTCCGCGAGATCGCGATACGCAGCTTGCGAGAGCTCGGTCGGTGCCGTCCTGCCGAACACCCTGGTCGCGCTGTTCCCGATCACCCGCGAATGGACTGCGCTCGAGAACTGCTGGGCCGAGATCAGGATGATTCCCAGTGATCGGCCGCGCTCTGCGATCTCGATGAGATCGAGGAGAAGTGGCGCGTCGCGCCCGCCCGTGGGTGCGAACTTGTTCAGCTCGTCAACGAAGAGGATGACCTTTTTGGGGGCGTTGTCTGATGGCGCGTCCTCCAGGCCAGTGAGGTCGAAGTCGTCCTGAGAGCCTGAAGCCATGACGTCGTAGACCGTCCGCACGATGTCGCCGAAGACAAGTGCCTGCTCGTGATCTTGCAACCGGGCGATATCGACGACGTACGTTTTGCCACCTTCGATCGCACGCATCTCATCCTCGATCGTGACCCAGCGCTGCTCCCGCTTCTCGACGAGGAGACCCGAGTTTCGATCGCGGATCAGACGATTGAGATAGCGCACGAAACGCAACAGAGACCGCTGCTGGAGCGCTCCGGGCGCATGCGCGTCGCCTTCGATCCACTTGCGGAGCGGAGACTTCCATAGGAGGTCGTTCCATGTGTGGACGTCCGTCCAGTCTCCTTGACCGCGCTTAGCACGGTCGAGGCCCTCGATGAGCTCGCCCATGATCGCGTCTAGGACACCGTACTCGTCGGGCACATCGGCAAGCAGGTTCGGCAGCCGCGAGTACGCGTCTCGCAGCCCGTAGGCGTAAATCTTGTACGCGCCGAGCGGCGGATAGGGCTCGTATGAGTTCGGTGTGTCGATCGAGCGCTGCGTCACCTTGCCCGCGGGTAGCAGGTACTGCACGTCGCGGAAAGGCTGCGCGAGGAGTCCCATCGCATCCCACATCGCGAGGTCTCCGTCGGGATAGCGCTCTGCCTCCTCGTGGATCTGGAGAAGATCGTTGTGCTTGACGTTGACGAGGATGACGGCGACGTCAGGCGGCGCCCCTTGTGCGTGAGCCGCGCGGGCGAGAACCTGACGGAGCGACTGAAGGAGAAACATCGCGTACGACGTCTTTGTCGCGAGGCCAGAGATGCCCGCAACGTTGACGTGTGCCGCCTCAGGACCGACGAGGTAGTCGATGTCCAGATGAGCGACCGCAGTGACGCCGTTCGACATCTGAATGAGCCCAGCTGGAACGCGCACCGGTCGGTTGCCCTCGTCCTCCTTCTGTTTCATGATCTCGATCCCTAGGCCGCGATGGATTCCGTCTTCATCGGCAAACCGCACGAGCGACTCGGTCTGGACAGGCATGTAGTTCTCGCCGCTATTCGCCATCACCGACACTTCGCAGACGTTCGCGCCTTGCCGCGGTGTGTTGGGGTCGTCGACGAGCTCGCCGAAGTCGTTGGCGATGTAGTTCGAGAGATGGGCAGGAGCGTCAGTGGAGTGGTGGATGTCAGTGACAAGCCCGTACGTGTGGCTCTCGTCGAGATGCTCTGCGTCGACGATGTCGAAGGGATTCACCTGCTCATGCGGGCGCAGCCAGAAATGGAACTTGTCGGCGCTGTTGGCCTGCCGCTCGGTCGCTGACGCTCGGCCGATCACACGGTCCTCGGTCTGGTCGGTGATGGGTTCGTCGGTCATGCGGTAATTCTCGGCCACTTGACGGCTGCGCGGAGCACCGTGTGTGAGACGAAGGCTGTCCTGATCGCACGCTCGGCCAGGTGGATCGGATACAAGTGGGCGTGCCAGCGCGGATCACGACCAGGCGCTGCGACCGTTCGCTCGGCGACGAGGCAACGCGAGAGTCGATCGACGAGCTCGGAGTCGAGGTATTGCCCGGCCCCAAGCGGAACCTCAGCCTTTATGACGCCCATGAGCGGGTAGTCGAGCTCGATCGGGCCGCGAAGGCGGACGTACCAGAACGCAACGCGTCCATCTGGCCGGCCGAAGACAGCGGTTCGGTGTGCTACCGGCAGCTTGGCGATCAGAGTGTGTAAGTCGACTTGTTTCGTCGCGCCGCGCCCACCTGGGAGCTCGAATAGCACCTCCTTCGTGAAGTTCTTGATGACGCCGATGAAACCGTCGGGGAACTCGGCCTGGCGAAATTCCTTACCCAGAGAGCCGTCGAGGACCATCCACGAGCCGTCGGGCCGGTTGTGGACGACCTCCCGCAGCACGTCGAGCTCGAGGAGACGCATCCGCCAGTTGGCAACGTGCGCCGCGCGTGAGCGTGGCTCTTTCGTCGAGCCGTGCGTTTCGTTGTCCGTGTACTCCGTCTTCTCGGCCGAGTCGATCGCATCGACCCCAGCTTCTGCAGCGGTCACGGTAAGGCGCTCCCAGGCTCGCTTGGTCAAGCTCTGTCTATCGACGACGAGGCACAGCCGCACCTCGCGGCGCCCCACACGCAAGGAACCGTCATCGTCGCGGGTCAGCGCGCATGCGCCGACCTGCGCAAGCACGACAGGCGTAGCA
>JACCVK010000146.1 GCA_013698195.1 Actinomycetota bacterium
CGTCCAGTCCGAGTGCGTCGCCCGCGATTGCCGCCTCGGGGAGATCCTCACCGGCCGCGCGGAGCGCGATTCCGCGTACGACCTCGACGAGCCCCGCGCCGCCGGCATCGACGACACCCGCGTCGGCGAGCACGTCGAGCAGCTCCGGAGTGCGCGCCACCGCGTCTTCACCTCGCTCGAGGACAGCCGCGAGTAGCTCGGCCGGCGCGAGCTCGCGGTGCTCCGGCTTCTCGGCTTCATCCGCCATCTCCCGGATCACGGTCAGCATCGTTCCTTCCACCGGCTGCTTGACCGCACGGTACGCGGCATTGCTCGCTCCTCGAAAGGCCCGCGCCAGCTCGTCGGTGCCCAGCTCGTCGGTCTGGGCCAGCACATCCACGAAGCCCCGCACGATCTGGGAGAAGATCACGCCCGAGTTTCCGCGCGCGCCCATG
This sequence comes from Actinomycetota bacterium, assembly GCA_013698195.1. Taxonomy (GTDB): domain Bacteria; phylum Actinomycetota; class Thermoleophilia; order Gaiellales; family Gaiellaceae; genus GMQP-bins7. The sequence goes on from JACCVK010000146.1 coordinate 435, forward strand.
AGCGCGGCGCGCGAGAGCACCTTTGCAACCGCCGCGCTTCCCTCTGCGTCCGCGTCGTCGAGCGCCTCGACCATCGAGCGGAGCGTCAGCGTCAGGTTCGTGCCCGTGTCACCGTCAGGCACGGGGTAGACGTTCAGATCGTCGATCCGCTGCTTGTGGGCCTCGAGGTTCTGGAGCGCGGCGCGTACGAGCGGCCGCAGCGCATCGAGCTCCATCAAGCGAGCTTAACGCCCGCGAATCGCAGCGAGCGAACGCGCACACGACGTGACCGGCTCAGAGGGCCTTCTGGACCTTGCCGGCCTTCAGGCAGCGCGTGCAGACGTACGCGCGCGTCGCCCGGCCCTCGAGCAGCACGCGCACGCGCTGGAGGTTCGGGTTGAAGCGCCGCTTGGTGGCCACCATCGAATGGCTCCGATGATTGCCGAAGCCGGGCTTCTTCCCGCAGATGGCGCATACCTTGGACATGGCGGCCGCCCATGGTACCGAAGGGCGGAGCGTCGTCTCGCCCTAGGAATTGGCCACGGCTGCGCGGAGCTGCGCGAACACGTCGGCCATCTCGAGCGCGGTGCGAACCGCCTCGGCGCCCTTCTCGATGCGCGCATCCGCCTGCTCCGAGCTCTCGAGCGTGAGCACGCCGAACGAGACCGGCACGCCTGTCTCGAGCGCCGCGAGCTGAAGTCCGCTCGCCGCCTCGCCGGCGACGTAGTCGAAGTGCGGCGTCTCGCCGCGGATCACACAACCGAGAGCGACGATGCAGGCGAACCTGCGCGTCTTCGCAAGCGCGGTCGCGGCGAGTGGTAGCTCGAACGCGCCTGGCACGACGACCACGGTGATCGCTTCGCGAGCGACTCCGGTCTCCTCGAGCTCGGCCAGCGCCCGCTCGAGCAGCCGCGTCGTCACGGCGGCGTTGAAGCGCGAGACGACGACGCCGACGGCGCGCCGTCCTCCCACCGCCTCGCCCTCGAGAACGGCGTAACCGTCCGGCACCTCGAGCCCGCCCTCGCCGTGCTCGGCCGGCATGACGCCCGGCATCGGCTTGTCGGCGAGCGCAGGTTCCGTGGGGACCGGCCGGGGCTCCGGCTCCGGCTCGGTGTCCGCGGGTTCGGGCACAACCTGAACCGTGCCCCAAGCTGGCTGCGCGTCGGAGTCTCCCTGGGAGTCTCCCTGGGGCTCGGCCGGGTGCTGCTCCGACGTCTCGAGCGACGAGTCGGAGTTCTCGTCAAGTGGAGCGTCGTCAAGCGGAGCGTCGTCAAGCGGAGCGTCGTCGACGACGTCGCCGTCGTCGCTCGCATCCTCCTCGCCTTCCACCCTCCGGGACCACTCCGAGAGCACGTTCTCGCTCGACTCGTCGATGTCCCGCGTCACGCGTCTTCCTCTAGGTCGGGGTCGGGCTCGAGGCGAACGCCTTGGTGGTGGAGCTTCTCGCCGAGCAGATGGCCGAGCTTGTCGCGCTTCGTGTCGAGATAGCGGCGGTTCTCGTCGTTCGGCGGAACGTCGATCGGCACTTGTTCGACCACCGTCAACCCGTAGGCCTCGATGCCCTCCATCTTGCGCGGATTGTTCGTCAAGAGGCGGATGGTGGTGAGCCCGAGGTCGGCGAGGATCTGGTACCCGAAGCCGTACTCGCGCGAGTCGGCCGGGAAGCCGAGCTCGACATTCGCCTCCACTGTGTCGAACCCGCGCTCCTGCAGCTCGTACGCGCGGAGCTTGTTGAGGAGCCCGATTCCCCTCCCCTCCTGCGCCATGTACAGGAGCACGCCGTGCTCCTCGCCGCCGATCCGAACGAGGAATTGCTCGAGCTGCTCGCCGCAGTCGCAACGCAGCGAGTGGAACACGTCGCCCGTGAGGCACTCGGAGTGGACGCGCACGAGCACGTCTTCCTGGCCGGCCGGCTCGCCGCGCACGAGTGCGACGTGCCGCTTGCCGCTCAGGATCTCCCTGTACGCGAACGCCTGGAACTCCCCGTACTCCGTCGGCATGCGCACGGATACGACGCGCTCGACGAGCTTCTCCGTGCGCCGCCGGTACTGGATGAGGTCGGCGACGGTGATCATCCTGACCCCGTGGCGCTCGCAGAACCCTGCGAGATCCGGCACGCGGGCCATAGTCCCGTCCTCGTTCATGATCTCGCAGACGACGCCTGCCGGGATGAGCCCGGCGAGCTGCGCGAGGTCGACGGAGGCCTCCGTCTGGCCGCCACGGTGCAGAACGCCGCCGGGACGCGCGCGGAGCGGGAAGACATGGCCGGGCTGCACGAGGTCCTCGGCCGTCGAGGCGGGATCGATCGCGACCTGGATCGTCCGCGCGCGGTCGGCGGCGGAGATGCCGGTGGACACGCCTTCGCGCGCTTCGATCGAGACGGTGAACGCAGTGCCGAGCGGCGTCTCGTTGCGCTCCGTCATCTGGCGGAGGCCGAGCTCGTCGCAGCGCTCGTGCGTGAGGCAGAGGCAGACGAGACCACGTGCGTGGGTCGCCATGAAGTTCACGGCCTCGGGCGTCACGAACTGGGCCGCGATCGTCAGGTCGCCCTCGTTCTCACGGTCCGCGTCGTCGACGACGACGACGAACCGCCCCGAGCGCATGTCGTCGATTGCCTCTTCGACCGTCGCGAACGGCGACGCGGTCTCGAGCGGGCTCGCATCCACAGTCACGCGAAGATCGTAGCCCTCACTCCCCTACGTGCTTGAGAATGCGCTCGACGTACTTCGCGAGGACGTCGACCTCGACGTTGACGGCCCGGCCGGGCACGAGCGTCGCGAGCGTGGTCTCGGCCAGCGTGTGCGGGACGAGCGCGACCGCGAATGCCTCGTCCGAAAGCTCGGCAACCGTGAGCGAGACGCCGTCGAGCGTCACTGAGCCCTTCTCGGCGCAGTACCGGAGCACGTCGGGTGGAGCCTCGACAAAGACGCGCAACCCCTCTCCTTCCGCTTCGACCGACTGCACGCGGCCGACCGCGTCCACGTGTCCTTGTACGTAGTGACCGCCGAGCGGATCGCCCGCCCGGAGTGGCGGCTCGACGTTCACCTCAGCGCCGAATGGCTTCACGCGCCCTAGCGTCTCCGGGACGACGTCGAACGTGAGCCTGCCAGCCTGGCTCGAGACGACGGTGAGGCAGATGCCGTCGATCGCAACCGAGTCGCCGGGGTCGCCTTCGACCGAGGTGTCGACGACCAGCCGGAACCCGTCGAACGAGACGACCCGGCCGACATCGCGAACGATTCCCGTGAACATGCCTGAACCGTAGTCCTACGGCTCGTGGACGTAGGCGGTCAGCAGGACGTCGTCGCCCACGCGCTCAGCCTCGAGTCGCGTGAGCTCGATCGGGCCCGGCAGTTCCGCGACCATTCCCTGACCCTCGCCGGAGAGACGCGGCGCCTGGAAGACGAGAACTTTGTCCACGAGGTCGCGCTCGAAAAAAGCTGCCGCGAGCGTCGGGCCACCCTCGAGCAGCAGCGACTGCACGCCGTCGGCTCCGAGTGCGTCGAGCTCGTCCTCGAGCGGGCCGCTCCGCAGCTCGAGCTCCGATCCTGCCGGGAGCGGGCCGCGGCCGAAAGCGATGCGCCGCGGCTGGCCGCGCGGGGTCGGGACATCGCGCGCATCGAGACGCGGGTTGTCCGAGCGGACCGTTCCCATCCCGACCGCGACCGCATCGGATGCGGCGCGGAGCTCGTGGACGAAACGCCGCGACTCCTTCCCGGAGATCCAGCGCGAGCCAGGCATCGTCGTCCTCCCGTCGAGCGTGACCGCGACCTTGTAGACGACGAACGGGCGGCCCTTCGTGACCCACGTGCGCCACGCTTCCAGCTGCCGGCGGGCACGGAGTCCGAGCTCGCCGTCCACAAGCTCGACCTCGACGCCTGCAGCACGCAGCTTGTCGAGCCCGCCGCCCTCGACCTTCGGATTCGGATCGAGCTGGCAAACGACGACGCGGGCGATCTGCGCCTCGAGGACGGCATCGACGCAGGGCGGCGTGGAGCCGTGGTGCGCACAGGGCTCCATCGTCACGAAGAGGGTCGCTCCACGCGACCGCTCGCCCGCCTCGTCCAGTGCGACACGCTCCGCATGCCGCCCTCGGGGACCGGCCTCGGTTGCGCCTTCCCCGACCGTGTCGCCCTCGGCTGTGACGACGAGCGCGCCCACGGTGGGCTTCGGGTATGCGCGCTCACTCGCTTCTTCGACGAGATCCAGCGCCCGCTCCAGCCCCGCGTCCACGAGCTGATCCTAGGGAGGTTCCGTCCGCCGACCCCATAGTCTCGGGCCGTGCGACTCCCTCAGGCGCTCGTCAACGAGTGGCGGCACGAGCCGGACTGGCTCGCGGCCCTCCCGCGGCTCAGTGCCGAGTGTGCGGAACACTGGAACCTCGAGCTCGAGGAGCCGATTGCCACCCCGCATTCGCTCGTGGTTCCGGCGGCGGACGTCGTGCTCAAGCTAAACGCGCCCTCACATTTCGAGGCGGATCACGAGGCGGATGCCCTCGTGCGCTGGGCCGGCAACGGAGCCGTTCGACTCATCGCCCGCGACGACGGCAGGCGGGCGTTCCTCTGCGAGCGCTGTCAGCCGGGGTCGCGGTTGTGGGATGCCGCCGTGGACGCGGAGGACGTCGTCGCGGAGCTCTTGCCGCGGCTCTCGATCGAAGTCAGTCAACCTCAGCCGTTCCGGCACCTGGCGGACGAGGCAGCTCGCTGGGCCGAGGATGTGCAGCATCGCTATGACGTCGGCGATCGTCCGTTCGAGCGCGCTCTGCTCGAACTCGCGCTCGAGGTCTTCGCGAGCACGGACACGCGCGACGGCTATCTCGTAAATCAGGATCTTCACGGCGGCAACGTCCTCCGAGCAGAGCGGGAGCCCTGGCTCGTCATCGATCCGAAGCCGCTGGTAGGCGAGCGCGAGCTCGACGCGGTCGGGCTCTTGCGGAACGCGGCAAGCGAGGGCGAAGCAGCTGTGCGGCGCTGGCTCGACGTCCTCGCCGAGCTCGGCCTCGACCAGGAGCGAGCCCGCGGCTGGGGCGTCGCGCACGCGCTTGCCTGGGGCTGGAGCGACGACGACGGCTGGGCGGACGAGCACGTGCTCGCGGCCCGCACGATCGCGGCCGCGTGACCAGGAGGATCAACTCCGACGAAGGCGCGCGATGAAGAACCCGCTCGTCTCGTGGAGGTGCGGCAACGTCTGGAGGAACTCCGGACGCCCGGGATGGCGGAACATCGGCCACTCCTCTGCCAGCGAGTTATCCACTTCGAGCCCCGACGCGTCCACGACCGCTTCCGACTCGTCCGCATTGATCGTGCAGACCGAGTACACGACCGTGCCGCCCGGCCGTACACGCTCGGCCGCGGCCTGGAGCAGCTCGAGCTGGAGCTCGGGCAGCGGCTCCGACCGCCAGCGGAGATCCGGCCGGGCGTTGAGCACGCCGAGCCCGGAGCACGGCGCGTCCACGAGCGCGCGATCGAAACCGGTCAGCTCGGCGGGCAGCGCGCGACCATCCGCCGTGACGACGCGGACGTTGCGGGCGCCGAGTCGACGTATTGCGTCCTCGAGCTCGCGGGAGCGCGCCTCGTTCACCTCTACGGCGACGACCTCGCCCGCGAGCATCGTCGCCTTGCCACCGGGCGCAGCACAGAGATCGAGCGTTCGCTCCCCTTCTCTCGATCCGACCGCGAGGCCCGCGAGCTGCGAGCTGCGGCTCTGCGGCCAGCTCCGGCCCTCCGCGACCGCGAGGGGTTCGATGCGATCCACGTGCCAGGCACCCGGAATCAGCTCGTCCTGACGACCCTCGATCTCCCCGCGGACGAGCCGCACGACGCGCTCCGGCGGCTCGTTCAGGGCGCGCATGAGAGCCACTGCGTCCTCGGCTCCGAGATCGCGCCACCACACGTCCGCAATCCAGTCCGGATACGAGTGTGCGAGCGCTGCCGTCGCAGGCGTGTCGGCCGGAAGCGCCGCGAGTAGCGAGTCGATGCCGTCGGCGATCCTGCGGAGTACCGCGTTCGTGAACGGAACCGCGCGTTCCAGCCGAGCCGAGCGCACGAGCTCCACGGATTCGTTCACCGCGGCGTAGCGGGGCACGCCGTCGACGAACGCGAGCTGGTACGCGCCGAGCCGGAGTGCTGCGCGCACAGGCGGATCGAGCTTCCGCAGGGGGCGCCGGCCCAACTCCTCGATCGCGTAGTCGAGCGTCCGCACACGCTGCACCGCTCCGTACGCAAGACGCTGCGCGAGCGCACGGTCGCGTTCGTCGAGGCCCTTCGCCGCGGCAGGAAACGCTCGATCCGCGTATGCGTCATCCTCGAAGACGCGGCGGACGACCTCGAACGCCGCCCGCCGGGCCGGGCTTACCGCAGCCCGCGGAGCCATGCGTCGACCTCCATGCGCGTGCCGCCGGCAGGTTGTACTTCGAGAGGCTCGAAGGCTCCGTCCTCGCTCACCTGCGCGCGCCAGATCGTCACTTGCCTGCCGTACAGCTCCGCCCGCGCGCCGATGTGCGGCGAGAGCGCGCGGACGATGTCCACGAGCTCGCGCGGCGAACGCGACAGGTCGAGGAGCCGATCCTCGGGTGCGATCTTGTCCGCGTACGTCACGCCGTCCTCGGCCTGTGGACGAAAGATCGGGGCCGGGAGCCCGAGAACCTCGTCGAGCAGATCGACCGCGAGCTCTGCGGCACGCGTGTACACCTCGCCCGCGTCGTCGTCCGCCTCCAGAAGAAACGCTCCCTGGGCCGCGATGGGCCCCGCATCGAGATCCTTCACCGTGCGATGGATCGTGACGCCGGTCTCGACATCGCCTGCCATGATCGCGCGCTCGACCGGTGCGGCCCCACGCCAACGGGGGAGGAGCGACGGGTGGACGTTGAGCCAGAGCCGATCGTCGAGCAGCGACTCCGGAATCAGCTTCCCGTAGGCCACGACCACCACCGTCGGCGCGGCGAGGTCGAGTGCGGGCTCGAGCCGTTCCGGCTGAAGAACTTGGATGCCCAGGCGCTCGGCGGCTTGCTTCGCGGGCGGCGCCACGAGCTTTCTGCCGCGGCCTGCGGGGGCGTCGGGTCTCGTGAGGAGCGCGCTGACCTCATGCTGTGCCGCAAGGCGTTCGAGGACTTCCGCGCCGAACGGCGCGGTGGCGGCGACCGCGATCCGCGAGCTCACCTCGGAGCGGCGGCGCCGAGAACCGGCTGCGGCCTGAGCGTTGCGAGCGCCCCTCTGCGCGACTCGTCGTCCGTCCGGTCGATGATGAGCACGCCGTCGAGGTGGTCGAGCTCGTGCTGGACGACGCGCGCCGTCGGCCCCTCGATCTCGGTCCGGACGGCAGCGCCGCGCTCGTCGAGCCCCTCTAGCGTGACCTTGATGTGCCGCTCGACTGGAACGAGCACCCCGCGCAGCGAGAGGCAGCCTTCGTCCTCCGCCGCAGTCTCCATCGAGCTCGTCACGATCGCGGGATTGAGGAGTACGCGGTCCTCGTCCTCGTCGACGTAGACGAAGAGCCGGCGCAGGACGCCGACCTGCGTCGCAGCGAGGCCGACTCCCTGCGCCTCGTGCATCAGGGTCGTCATGCGCTCGACGAGGCGCAGGAGGTCGTCGTCGAAGTCCTCGACCTCCCGCGCCTTCATGCGAAGGGCAGGATCGCCGTACTGGCGGATCCGCGAGAGCGCGATCAGGCGTCGTGCTTCGCGCTCGAGCTCGGCCGCCTCGGCGGCGTCCTGCCTCTCGTCTTGCTCATGGTCGTGCGTGTGCTCGTGGTCGTGTCTGCTTGGCACGGCGGCGAGTCTAGCCCGCGGTGGTCACCCTCCGAATCCGGTCGTCAGGCGCTCCACCTCCGTCCCGCGTGCGTTCAACCCGATCACTGCCGTCGGGCCGAGTCCTCGCTTGAAGTCCGAACGTGGGAACCGGTAGCCGAAGGCTCGGAAGCTGCCCGCCTCGCTCGCGACAGCCACGTCACGTCGCATCGGAATCGAGCGAAGCGACCCGTCGGTCATGAGCACCCGGATAGAGGCCACTTCGAGTGAGGCAAGACCTATGAGCCGCGCGTCTGAGACGTTCCGAGTCGCCGGTCCGCCCTCGTACGCCAGGCTGATCGTGAACTTTCGACCCCCGAGGGGATCGGCGGCAGAATTGCAGCCTCCCTGCTTGGACTCCGACGCCGAGGTTGCGGCGTCCCAAAGGCAGAGGAACCCCGTGGATGTTGGCTGCACCAGGACGCTTCGCGCGGGCAGGCCTTCCTGCGCAGGGATATCCGCGACCCGAACCACCGCGTCATCTCGAAGCGATGCCTCGAAGTCTTCGCTCGGCAGCCCGTCGAACAATCCCCCGACGACCCCACCGGCGAAGATCCCGGCCACGGCCAAAGCGACGATGAGCGCAAGCCACCGTCTCGTGTTGCTCTTTTTCAGCATTGGATCTCCTCCCCTTCTCTAGTTGCTGGCGACGCAGGTCGAGGAGATGCCGCCGTTGAAGGACACGTTGGAGCGGCAGTGAGCCTTCTTCACATCCGAAGAGAGCCAGTGCGTGTGTTGCCAGGTTGCCCAACCGCGCACCGTCGCGTGCCAGTTGTAACCGGTGTTGTCGATGAACGTGACCGTCGTGTCGAAGCCCCCGGCCTTGGCGAAGCCGCTCTGCCACCAACTCGAGCTGAATGCGGAGCTCCCTCCCATGCCCGGCGTCCACCACTTCGACGAGTAGTACGGCACGCTGCCGGCCCACGCATTCGAGGCAAACATCGTGACGACGAAGATCGCGATCGCGCAGATGAGTCGTCTCATCGGCATCCCCTTCCTGAAAAGCGTTCGATGACGTGATCGACTCCGGTCTAGTCGTCGCCGCAAAGCGTGTCAATTGACCAAAAAGGACAGTGCCGACCCGCTCGGCGAGGGCTAGAAACGCCCTAGAGCGACTGCGGATCCACGTCCACGACCGCCGCCAGCCCGTCGCGCCTCATCGCCGGCGCCGCATGCGCGAGCAACGCCGCCGCCTTCGACGCGAACGCGCGCGGAGCGGCGGTTTTCGCCAGCAGCTGAGCGCGATGCCGGCCTCGTAACCGGAGAAGCGGCGCGGGGCCGAGGAGTTGCGTTCCGGGCGTGCGCAGCGCAGCGCGCAGCTCGCCGAGCGCTTGTACCGGGCTCGCCGAGACCGGCCCGGAGACGACGACTGAAACAAGATGGTGAAAAGGCGGGTAGTCGAGCTCCCGGCGGCGCTCGAGCTCCTGCGCGAGGAACCCCGAGACGTCGTGCCGCGCCGCGAACGCAAGCGGGGTCGCGTCCGGCTGGAACGTCTGGACGATGACCCGGCCGGGCGCGTCGCGGCCGCTCCTCCCCGCGAGCTGCGTAACGAGCTGGAACGTGCGCTCCTCCGCGCGGAAGTCGGGGAAGGCGAGGCCCGTGTCGGCATCGATCACAGCGGCCACCGCGACTCCGGGAAAGTGATGCCCCTTCGCGACCATCTGGGTCCCGATGAGCACAGCGGCTCGCGCGTTGGCGAAACGCTCGAGGGCCTCGCGGAGGGCGGCGGGCTTCGCGGCCGTGTCGGCGTCCAGCCGGATCCGCTCGAGGCCCGAAACCCGGCGGGCAAGCTCGGCCTCGAGCTTCTGGGTGCCGGCGCCGATCCGCGCGAGCTCGACCGAGCCGCAGTTCGGGCAATGCTCGGGAAGAACCTCGGAGAAACCGCAGTGGTGGCAGTGCAGGCGCTCGTCGCCGTGGAGCGTCAACGCCACGTCGCAGCTCCCGCACCGCCGCGACCGGCCGCAGGCACGGCAGTGAATGGCACCGGAGACGCCGCGGCGGTTCAGCAGGAGGATCGCCCGCCCTCCCCGCTCCTCGACAGTCGCGAGCTCGGCGAGCAGCGGGGCCGACAGCGGGTAGCCGCCCTCGCGGCGCAGGTCGACGATACGAATCGTCGGCATCGGAGCGCCGATGCGCGCCGGCAGCTCGAGCCGATCCAGGCGCGACCAGCTCTCCGGGCGCGGCGTGGCGCTTCCGTACACCGCCACCGCCCCCTCGAGTGCCGCACGCTTGGCGGCGACCGTCCTCGCGTCATAGCGCGGGTCGGACTCCTGCTTGTACGAGGCGTCGTGCTCCTCGTCGACGACGACGAGCCCGAGATTTCGGACCGGCGCGAAGACCGCCGAGCGCGCGCCCACCACGATCCGTGCCTCGCCAAGCGCGATCCGCTCCCGCTCGTCCCGCCTCTCCGCCTCGGTCAGCGCGGAGTGGAGAACCGCGACGGTGTCGCCAAAGCGCGCGCGAAACCTCCCGACCGCTTGCGGCGTGAGCGCGATCTCGGGCACGAGCACGATCGCCCCACGCCCGCTCTCGAGCGCTCGCGCGCAGGCCTGGAGATAGACCTCCGTCTTGCCGCTCCCCGTCGGCCCGTGCAGCAGCAGATGCCCCCCTCCAGCTCCGAGGGCAGCCTCGATGCGCGCTATGGCGTCCGTTTGCGCATCCGTCAGCCGGTTGGGCTCGGGTTCCCCGGCCAGCGCGTCGCGCCCGGACGGGCGCCGCCGCTCCCCGCGCCGTGCCCGCGTCCTCGGCGCGACCAGCGCGAGTGCCCGCGCCGGGGTCGAGCCGTAGTAGTCCGCGATCCAGAGCGCGAGCTGGACGAGCGGTGCCGGGATCCGGTCGACGACGGACCCAGCGGTCGCGAGCTCTATCCCGTCCGGCGCACGTACGCCGACTTCGGCGACCACACCGCGAACCGAGCGGCTGCCAAGGCGAATCGAGACGACGTCGCCCCGCTCGACTCCCTCTTCGACCTGATAGGTGAAAGGACGGCTGAGCGATCGGGCGGTGACGAGAGGAAAGATCTCCGCGAGCGGCACGAGCCGAGAGCGTACGCACGCATGCGGAGCGTAGATTCCGGTGTAAGGTTTCCCTTACATGAGCTGCTCGATGATCCGGCTCGAGGGCGTCACGAAGCGCTTCGGCGCCGTCACGGCCGTCGCCGACGCCTCTCTCTGCGTCGACCGCGGCGAAGTCGTCGCCCTCCTCGGCCCCTCCGGCTGCGGGAAGACGACGCTGCTCCGGCTCATCGCAGGGTTCGAGCGACCGGACGGCGGCACGGTCGAAACCGGCGAGCGAGCTGTCGCAGGCCCCGGGACGTGGGTGCCGCCCGAGCAGCGCCGCATCGGGATGGTCTTCCAGGATTACGCCCTCTTCCCGCATTTGACAGTGGCCGAGAACGTCGGTTTCGGGCTTGCCCGTGGATTGCGGCGAGCGCGGGTCGCGGAGCTGCTGGAGGCAGTTGGGCTTACCGGGCTCGACGCGCGCTATACCCACGAGCTGTCCGGCGGCCAGCAGCAGCGCGTCGCCCTCGCTCGGGCACTCGCACCGTCCCCCGAGCTCGTGCTGCTCGACGAGCCGTGGTCGAACGTCGACCCGTTCCTCCGCGAGTCCCTGCGTGCCGAAGTGGCGGAGATCATTCGGCCCCTCGGCGTCACGGCTGTCCTCGTTACCCACGATCGCGAGGAGGCGTTCTCGCTCGCCGACCGGATCGCGCTGATGCGGGACGGGACGATCGTGCAGGAAGGAACGGCGGAGGAGCTCTACTTCGCGCCTGCCTCCCGGTGGGCGGCGGAGTTCGTCGGCGCCGGCAACCTCCTGAGCGGCCGTGTCGAGCGAGGCACTGTCTCCACGGCCCTCGGATCGTTCCCAGCGAACGGCTCCAGCGGAGACGGCGATCCCGAGGTCGAGGTTCTCGTGCGCCCGGAGCTCCTCGAGCTTGCACCGGACCCGGCCGGCAGCGCGGAGGTCGTCGCCCGCGAGTTCCGTGGGCACGACGTCTTCTACCGTGTCCTCCTCGACGGCGTGGAGCTCGTCTCTCAGCGTCCTTCGAACGAGATCGTCCCGCTCGGAGCCCGAGTCTCCATTCGGCTACACGAAGGCCGGGTTCCCGTCCTGCGCTAGGCGTTGCACGGGTTCTCGGCTCGATGTAAGGTGCACCTTACTGTCGATCGCAGGTAAACCTTACTCTTGGAGATCACACGTTGAGGAAATCGATCTCGCTCCTTGCCGCCGTCCTGCTGGCGGCGCTCGTCACGAGCGTGGGTGCCACGACGGCGCCCGCCCAGACCACCTCGCTGACGATCTACTCGGGACGCGACGAGGCTCTCGTCAAGCCGGTCCTGGAGCAATTCCAGAAGACGACCGGAATCGAGCTCAAGGTGCGCTACGCATCGTCCACGTCGCTTGCGACGGCGCTCGTGGAGGAAGGTGACGACAGCCCCGCCGATGTCTTCTGGGCGACCGAGCCGGGCACGCTCGGGCTCGTCGCCGCGCGAGGGTTGCTGAAGCGGCTCCCGCAGGCGACCGTGGGCAAGGTGCCGGCACGGTTCTCGACCCGCAGCCGGCGCTGGGTAGGCACGAGCGCGCGCTCACGCGTCCTCGTCTACAACACGCAAGCGCTCACGCCCGGCCAGCTGCCGGCGTCCGTCTGGGGGCTTACGAACCCACGGTGGAAGGGCAAGATCGGCCTCCCGCCCACGAATGGGTCGTTCCAGGCGTTCCTCGGCGCCATGATCCACCTGAGCGGCGAGGACCGCGCGCGCAGCTGGCTGCGCGGGCTCCAGGAGAACGACGTTCGGTTCTACCCGAACAACACGACGACGGTGCAGGCTGTCGCGCGGGGCGATGTGCAGGTCGGGCTCGTCAATCTCTACTACCTCTACAACCTCCTCGCCGACAACCCGAGCCTCACGGCGCGGAATCACTGGTTCCGCGCGGGGGATCCCGGGTCGCTCGTGCTCGCCGCCGGCGCCGGCATCGTGTCTGCGACCGAGAAAGACGCGGCCGCCGGACGCTTCGTGAAGTTCCTCCTCTCGCCCTGGGCGCAGCGGTTCATCGCGCGCGGCCCTGGAGCCGCGGAGTATCCGCTGATCAAGGGCATCTCGCCCCGACCGGGGCTGCCGGCCCTGAAGGAGCTGAAAGGGCCGAAGTACAGCCTCGGCCGGCTCGCAGTGGACCTGCAACCTGCGGTGCGCCTCCTGCTCGAGGTCGGCTACCTCAAGTGAGCACTCGTGCGGCGACTCGAGCCTCGGCACCGGGTCACCGCGCGCCTCGTCTCCTGGTCGCCGCAGCGGCGCTCGTGGGCGTTGTCGCGGTGCTCCCGCTCGCGTACCTGCTCATGCGGGCCGTGTCGGCGGACAGCCAGGCTCGCTCGCTCGTCTCGTTTTCGACGACCCTCGAGCTCGTCCTGGCCACGGCCGTGCTTGCCGTCGGAGTCGTCGTCGCGGCTCTTGCGCTCGGTATCCCGCTTGCCTGGCTCGTCGTACGAACGGATCTTCCCGGTCGGCGCGTCTGGGGCCTCATCGCCTCGCTGCCACTCGTGATTCCGAGCTTCGTGGCAGCGCTCGCGCTGCTCGGCGCCCTTGCTCCGCGGGGATTGCTCCAGCAGGCGTTCGAGCCACTCGGGGTCGAGCGGATCCCCGAGCTCACCGGGTACTGGGGCGCGGTGCTCGCGCTCACTCTCTCGACGTATCCGTATGTCTTCCTGCTCACGGCCGGGGCGCTGCGCGGCGTCGATTCGTCAGCCGAGGAGGCGGCTCGCAGCCTCGGTAGCGGCCGCTTAGCCGTCTTCTTCAAGGTCACGCTGCCGCTGCTCCGGCCGGCGCTTGCGGCAGCTTCGCTCCTCGTCGCGCTCTACGTGCTCTCCGACTTCGG
>JACCVK010000154.1 GCA_013698195.1 Actinomycetota bacterium
CGCGCTCTCTCGCGGCGAGGCGCCCGTTCCGTCGATGAGACGCGCGTTCGTGAGATACAGCGCAGTCACCGAAAGCCGCTGAGCTCGAAGAAGTTGGCGAGAACCCGCTCGCCGGCGGGATGTTCCGCGCTCGACTCCTCAGGGTGAAACTGCGTGCCCCACCAGCGCCTCGCGGGATCCCCGATCGCCTGTATGGCGCACGCGGGACTCGACGCGAGTACGCGAAATCCGGCGGGCAGGTCGACGATCTCGTCGTCGTGATCCTGAAAGACGCCGACCTCTGCCGGAAGGCCACGCAAGAGGTCGCTTCGGTCATGAGCTCGGACTTGCAGGAAGCCATGCTCGGGACTCGAGCTCGGCGCGATCGTGCCGCCCGCGAAGCGAACCTGGAGCTGCATGCCGGCGCATATTCCGAGCACCGGCCGTCCGGCCGCGAGAACAGCTTCACCCAGCCGGTCGAGCTCGGCGGGGTCACGCACCGACCAGGGAGCCGAGGAGCCGCTCAGGACAATGCTGCTCGCGGCCGCCAGTCGCTCCGCATCCACGTCTTCGTAGTGCTTCTCTCCCACGACCTGACCGGAGGCCGCGGCCACCCGCTCATGCAGGCGTGCGTAGTTCTTCGCCCGAGACTCCGTCAGCTCGGAGCGACGCTCGGTGAAGACCAGCTCGACTGCCACTCAAGCGAGCATAGAGGCGCTCTGGCTTGCATCCTGTGCTCTGCGCTTCGACTCCCAGCCGAGAGCCCGTGAGAGGTCGTCGGCCACCGTCCGCACCTGCGCTCCGGCTTCGTCCAGGCGGAGCGCGAACCGGAAGCTCGGAGCCGAGACGTTGACGGCCGCGACGATCCTTCCTTGGAAGTCGCGCACAGGAGCCGCGACCGCGACGAGCCCCGGCTCGAACTCCTCGTTCGCGAGCGCGTAGCCACGTGCGCGAGCCGCGAGCAGGCGTTCGCAGAGCTCGTCCGCAGACTGCGGCGCCTGCGGATGCTTGCGGCGGAAAGCAGCGTCGGGCATGAACGACGCGAGATCGCGCCGGTCGTGGTCGCTGAGCAGCGCGTACCCGGCCGACGTGCAGCCGGCGGGAACTATCCGGCCCACCCAGCCGACGGCCTGCACGGCATGCGGCGGCGACTCCGAGGCCACCGTTAGGACGCCGGAGCCTTGGAGGACGGAAAGATGAGCGCCTTCGCCGAACGAGCGGACTAGCTCGCGGAGACGGGCGGGCGCGGCAGCCACGAGCCTCTGGTTTCCCGCGGCGGCGGCGAGCGCGAACAGGCGCCAACCCAACCGGTACGCGAGTGTGGCGGGATCGCGCTCAACGAGGCCCTGCTCGGCCAGGACCTTCAGCGAGCGCGAGACCTGACTCTTCTCGCGCGCGACGAGCTCCGCGATCCGCGTCACGCCGAGCTCACCGCCTTCGAGCGCGAGCAAGATCGCGAGGCCGCGTTTCAGGCTGGTTGCGGTCTCGGCTGCCACCCGGTGTCAGCGCTTCGTGATCTCGAGGAGATAGGCGACCATGATTCGCTCGTTCGCGAGCGTCAGGTGGTGGGCGTCAGAGAGCTGCTCCACGCGCTCGATCTGGGCGAGGTTCTCCTCGACGAGCGGCGAGAAGGGGAAAAAGCTGAAGTCGACGACGCGCGAGCGCAGGCCGAGCTCGTCGAGGAGCTCTTCCGTCTGGAGCTGGCTCACGATCGAGAGCTGCATGACGAGCGCTGCTCCGGCGTCCTCGAGCAGGCTCGGTAGTAGCCGCAGGAGGTGATCGACGAGGTTCCTGCCCCAATAGTCGAGGGGCCGGTGACCGCCGGCCTGCTCGAACGGGTTGACCGGCATCTGGTACAGGCTCGCGACGACGAGGTCGTAGCGTTGTTTGGGCTCGAACATGTACAGGTCGACCTCATGGCCTTCGACGCGGTCGGCAACGCCGTTGCGAAACGCATTTGCGAGCGTGTTCGCGACTGCCTGCCGCTGGATGTCGATCGCGTGCACGTGCTCGGCGCCGTTTCGGGCGAGCTGGACGGCCAGCAAGCCGCTTCCGCAGCCGACGTCGAGGCAGCGCATTCCCCGGCCTTCTTCGCCGAGGAAGAGATGCTTCCAGACGAGCAGGCTTCCGAGGGTCGGCACGAAGACGTCGGGGTCGAACGCGAGGTCCGGCAGGTCGAGCGGATAGAGCCGGCGACCGTGCTCGTCCGTCCAGGGTCGCGCGGTGAACCTGCTCGAATCGTCCTCTCGTGCGGGCAGCGGCACGCTCGACGGTCGCCCGGCCACCGTCCGGGCGAGCCGAGCTCGGACGGCAGCGATATGCGCGGGCGACGTGCCGCAGCAGCCGCCCACGATCTGCGCTCCATCGTCCCGCCAACCCGCGGCAAGCTCCGCGTACTCGGCGGGACCGATGCGCTCGTCGAAGCGCCAGCCCCAGTCCGAGAAATAGCCGAGGTTCGGATAGACGCCGAGCGGCAGGTCGGTGAAGTCACGCAGCCACGG
Source organism: Actinomycetota bacterium (assembly GCA_013698195.1). GTDB lineage: Bacteria > Actinomycetota > Thermoleophilia > Gaiellales > Gaiellaceae > GMQP-bins7. Next base: position 2,481 of record JACCVK010000154.1, read on the forward strand.
GAGCATGCCGTGCACATGCTCGGGCGGCAGGCAGTTGATGAGTAGCGCGGCGACACCCAGCTCCTCGAAGCGCTTGGCCGCACGGCCGAACAGGTCGCCCTCAGGGCCTCCCCAATGCTGACCGTAGACGCCGCAGACGCCATGACGACAGCGACGGAACGAGAGCCACACCGGTAGGCCGGTCTCGAGCGCCGCCTCGATGGCGCGGAAGGTGAAGTCGTCGCGGATCAGCGACATCGTCTCGAGCAAGAGAAGGTCGGGCGGCTCCTCCTCGAAGGTGCGGGCGAGCAGGCGCAGGCCCGCCAGGCGATCTTCGCTCGCGACGTCGCCGTTGACGCTGAAGGCGACCGCGCCGGCTCCGGCGCCTTCCCCTTCCTGGACGGCTCGACGGGCGAGCGAGATCCCGAGGCGTGCGACATCGAGCCAGTGCGTGAGGCCGCCGCCGCCGACCAGCCCGCCTGCCTCGAGCTCCGCCGCGGCGAGGATCGCCCACGTGTTCGTCGAGATGACGTCGCAGCCCGCCTCGACGTAGCGTCGGTGCACGTCGAGGACGGCGTACGGGGCGCGATACAGAGCGCCGGTTCCCCAGAGACCGCGGTCCGAGTCGCGTAGCTCTCCCGCCTGCTCTCGCTCGAGCTCCGTGGCGTTGCCGCCGTCCAGGATCACGACCTCACCCGCGCGGAGGAGCGAGTCGACCCGATCGTAGGGCGAGACGGCGGTTGTCAGCGATCCCATGATGTGAGCATAATTGCAACTTCAGTTGTCGTAAACGCAACAGACGTAGCGAAGGAGCGGTACATGGACGACGTCGGAGGGAAGCCAGGCCTGCTCGAGCGGTTGGACCAGGGCGCCGTCATCTGCGCCGAGGGTTACCTCTTCGAGTTGGAGCGCAGGGGCTATCTGCAAGCGGGCGCATACGTCCCGGAGGTCGTGCTCGAGCATCCGGAGCTCGTTGCCCAGCTCCATCGCGAGTTCGTCCACGCCGGGTCCGACGTCGTCGAGGCGTTCACGTACTACGCGCATCGCGAGAAGCTCCGGATCATCGACAAGGAGCATCTGCTGGAGCAGATGAACCGCCAGGCTCTCGCCATCGCGAAGGAGGTCGCCGACGACACGGGCACGCTCCTGGCCGGAGACATCTGCAACACCAACGTGTTCCTGCCCGACGACGATTCGCGCGCGACCGTCCGGCAGATGTTCGAGGAGCAGGTCGGGTGGGCGGTCGACGCGGGCGTCGACTTCATCGTCGGCGAGACCTTTACCTGGGGTGAGGAGGCGTTGCTCGCTCTCGCGGTGATCAAGGCGACGGGTCTGCCCTCGGTGATCACCCTGGCCGTTCACCAGGAGGGCTCGACGCGTGAGGGCTGGACGCCGGAGGACGCCTGCAAGCGCCTCGAGGATGCGGGCGCCGATGTCGTCGGCCTGAACTGCACCCGCGGGCCTAAGACCATGCTTCCGCTGATCGAGAAGATCAGGGCAAGCGTGGACGTCCACGTCGCGGCGCTGCCGGTTCCGTACCGCACCACCGAGGAGACGCCGAGCTTCCAATCACTTCACGACGCGGAGTGCGACGTGATCCCCGACGGGCGCGCATTCCCGACGGCCCTCGATCCATTCGTCTGCAACCGCTACGAGCTCGAGGACTTTGCCCGGAAGGCGAGCGCCCTCGGGGTCACCTACCTTGGCGTCTGCTGCGGCGCAGGCCCCCATCACATTCGCGCGGTCGCCGAGGGCCTCGGCCGGACCCCCCCGGCCAGCCGGTACTCCGCGGACATGTCGAAGCACGCGTTCTTCGGCACGGATGAGCGCATTCCGCAGGAGTACAAGGAGTACGCAGAGAAGCTCTAGCTGCGATCCGGCGTTCAATCCTGCTCGACAGCCAACCCCCTTGTAACTGATCGTTACAAGGGGTATTTCGACGCACACTCGTGACGTGCGCGCGACGATCGCGCGACCCGGGACGCACACAATTCCGATCTGACGAAGACGTCGCCGCGCCTCGATTCGAGACTACGCCGGGCGGCCGGATCGCTCGACGACGTGCAGCTCCCGATGGCCGAGACGTGGCGGAAAGTCAGCCTTCTTGCCGATGAGCTCGGGCTCCCGCGGCCTGGCTACGACACGATTCGGATCATCGCGCGTGCGCATCGCCGCCGGCGAGCGGAGGTTCGCGAGCTTCTCGAACCGGTCGTCACCGACCTTCTCCAGGGTCGAGCCAGCGCCTGGGATGTTGCGCGGATCACCGAAGCGCTGTCCGTGCACCAGAGCGGACTGGAGCGTTGAGACGGGCCTGACCTTGTAACGATCAGTTACAAGGCAGACCGGCCGGGTCAGTGACCGGCTGGACGCTCCCAGCCCTCGAGCACCGGCGCCTTCCAGTTGGAGCCGACGGTCCTCGAGCCTTCGACCCAGGGGCCGAGCTCGGGCTGGGGAAACTTCGTGTGGATCTCCTTGAGCTGGATCCCGTACGAGCCGCCGGACTGGAGGTGCGTGACGAGCACCTTGCGCGCGATCTCGTCCTCGCGTCCCTCCGGGATCGGGAAATAGATCTTGAGAAACGAGTTCGAGTAGCGGTCGAAGACAGCCGGGACGCCGTCCTCCTCGAGGAGCTGGATGTCCTCGAGCCAGTTGATGTCCTCACCCGGCGTGGCCGCGAGGAGGTCAACGTCCTCGACGAGCGACATGTCCTCCTGATACGGAAAGCGTCGCCCTGAGAGGAACTCCGCGTCGAGCGACTTGATCTTCTCCGGCTCGGAGTATGCGAGGTCGTGCCCGCTACCTGCGGTCTGGCTCACGTCTCGACCGCCCGGAGATCGGCGACGTCGGCCGATTGGCCTGCGATGAGCTCCTCCTCGGCCTTGATCGCGAGCAGTCGCTTCACCTCCGCGAGGATCTCACGCTCGGTCTGGCCGACCGTGTAGGTCGTTCCCGCGAGCGGCACGCGCGCCATCGCGGATGCCTCCACCGTGAGCGCTGCCAGGTCTTCGGGCTCGAGCGAGTGCACGTTCGTCTTCCCGCACGCCCGGGCGAGCATCTGGAGCTCCATGGTCAGCGTCGTCAGGAAGTTGTAGACGCGCTCGGCGGCCTCCTCGACGACGAGGCGCTTGCGGAGCTCCGGGTCCTGCGTCGTGATTCCCACCGGGCAGCGGCCCGTGTGGCAGTGGTAGCACTGGCCCGCGGGGACGCCGACCGTCCCCTCGTAGTCCGTGACGCCGGGGATCTCCTTGTTGCAGTTGAGGGCCATGAGGGAGGCATGCCCGAGAGCGACCGCAGTGGCGCCGAGCGAGAGGCACTTCGCGACGTCTGCTCCGTTGCGGATGCCGCCGGCGACCACGAGGTCGATCTCGTCTGCGAGTCCCACGTCTTCGAGCGCCCGCCGCGCCTCGGGTATCGCCGCCATCAGCGGGATGCCGGTCTCCTCGGTGGCGATGTGCGGGCCGGCGCCTGTGCCACCTTCGGCGCCGTCCAGATAGATGATGTCGGGGCCGCACTTGGCCGCCATGCGCACGTCGTCGTAGAC
>JACCVK010000255.1 GCA_013698195.1 Actinomycetota bacterium
GGCGTCAGCCGATGGGCACTACACGCACGCGGCTCGAGAGGAGTCGGACCCCCTCGGGTTCGGCCGGACGATCTGCGGGCGGAAAGTCACGTTCCGTTACGGGGCGACGCCGACGGACACCGTCTCGATGATCTTCTGCAAGGCGTGCCGCAGCTACCTGGAGCTGAGGACGCTCTGATGGCCCGCGTCTCGGCGATCGGCTCCGAGTACGTGAACCTCGTCCTCACCGTCCGCGAGGCGAAGATGCTCTGGCGGGCGGCGGGTGAGCTGCTCGAGAACACCGCGGCCCTGGAGGCGTTTCCCGACGGCCACGATCGAGCTGCCGCCTTTCGCGCGCAGGATGCACTCGGGCGCGGGTGGGCTCTCGCCGCCCGAGGCAAGCAGTAAGCTCGGCGCGATGTTCACCGTCAGCGGGTTCTTCCGTGACCGGAGCGACGAGTTCGGCCGCTCCGCTCACGTCGGCTGGTGGGAGCCCGAGTTACGGGCGGAGGTCGAACGCTCGAGCCGTCTGATCCGCGGGCTCTACGGCGACGAGGACGTCGTGCTCCGAGCCGCCGCTGACGAGCAGCTAGGACGTAGGTACATGGCGACGCCGGAGGGGCCGACGTACCTCGCGAACCTCGACCTCGACGCCGCTGCCTTCGTGCAGATCACGTCCTACTTCGAGGCGGGCTACGAGGTCACGGGGACGATCCCGAAGCTGCCGACCGGCGTCCCCGAGGGGGCGATTCCGTGATCGTGTACCTCTCCCGCTAGATGCCGCTCGACCTCGATTACGAGGACGGGGACGTTCGGGCACGACTCCAATGGATCGTCGCCCAGCTCATCGACCTCCGGCCGTTCTGGCCGAAGGTCGTTTCGCTTGCGATCGAGTGGTGGGGAAAGCAGTTCGACACCAACGGCGGCTTCGGCGGACGTCCCTGGCCCGCGCTCTCGCCGGGCTACGCCGCCTGGAAGGCGGTCAACTACCCCGGCCGCGGGATTCTCGTGCTCGACCGGGATCTCCGCGCGGCCGTCTCTCTCCCTGATCGGGTGATGTCCCCCTCTACGCTCGAGCTGACGATCCCGTGGGCCCGGCTGAAGGGCGAGAACGTCGACGTTTCCTGGCACCAGCTCGGGACGGCGCGGATGCCCGCCCGCCCGATCGTCTTCGGCGACCCGCTTCCGGCGCAGGCGGCGCTCGACCTCGACCGCGTGATGGATGAGTACCTCGACGATCTCGTCGCTCGGTCCGGCTTGTAGGGATAAACTCTGGCCGTCAAACGATCGAGGAGGTAACACCGATGGGCGAGTCCACAGAGAAGGTCACCGAGTCCAGCGAGACAAAGGTCTCCGAGGAGACAGTCACGGAGCCGGTGCCCGCCGAGGAGCCCGAGGACGATGAGACCGAGGACGACGACGAGGATGCGTCCTAGAGATCAAAGACGGGCGGAGGGCGACGAGTCCTCCGCCCTTTCTCCTCGGGAGATTCAGCGCAAGCGGATCGAAGAGGAGCGCGAGGCGTACCGCGCCGAGCGTGATCGCCTCGCCCGCGAGGAGCCCGAGCCCCGAGTCGCGAGAGAGCCGGGCGAGCGACCTCCTGCGCGAGGCGACGGCGCGAGGCACGGGATCCCCACCGCGTTCGTCGATCGACCGCGGCCGACGATGAAGCTCCGCTGCCGGACGTGCCGAGCCCTTCTCGTCCAAGACGCTGAGACCGGGCGGTTCGCCTGTCCTCGCGGATGCCCGCCGTGACCGCCTGACCCGAACGCGGTCGGTCGGCCGCGCGTGATCCGCCGACGCCGTTAGGCTCACGTCGCGATGCGGAGTGGAGAAGCTGGTATCTCGTCAGCCTCATAAGCTGAAGATCGCGGGTTCGAGCCCCGCCTCCGCTACTCGATGATCGAGCTGGAGCCCTACCTCGACTCGTGTCGAGCTGCGCTCGCGGCGGGGCTACCGGCTCGACTGACGGCGATCGACTCCGAGCTGGAGCATCCCCGTGAGGACGACTACTACGTCGGCGTCGTAAAGGTGCCGCTGCGCTTCCCGCTCGTCGAGGTCGCTGTGGCCGACTGGCAGATGACCGACTTCGATCTCGGGCAGCTCTCCGCCACCGCTGAGTTCACGCTCATCGTCTCGGCCACGATCCGCACCGCCGAGCAGTCCACCGATCGGCTCTACCGGATGCTCATGCGCTACACGCGAGCGATCCTGAACGTCGTCCTCGACCCGGCCGTATTCCAGGCTGGCGGCGTCGTGACCTCCGTCCAGGGGGGCTACCGGATGAATCCGGACGATCGCCGTGACGCTGCCGAGGTCACGGGGGCGACCGCGCTCGCCTTCACGATCGAGACGTCGGACTCCCGCGAGCTTTAGGCTCCGATACTAGGACTACTGTGAAGCGCCACACCGATCGCGAGTTCGCCGATCCCTGGGGAGGCAAGCCCGGCACGAACTGGACGCAGGTCTCGCCCGCAGATCGAGCCAAGCTCAAGGGGCTGATGGAGCACTATCGGAAGCAGCCTCGCCCGTTCACTGCCTGCGTGCGCGACAACACGAAGCGCTTTGGGCCCGACGGGGCGAACCGCGTCTGCGCCGTGCTCAAGGATCTCATCCACGGCGGTACTGATTGGCGCAAGGGCGGCAAGAAGATGGCCGAGGAGATCGTGCTCACTCCCGATGAGCTGAGGGCGGTGATCGAGCAGGCCGAGGCGATCATGGGCGAACGCGAATACTTCGGTTTCAATCCCGCGCAGCCCCGCGCAGCCGCCGGAGCGACGGGCGGCGGACGTTGGGCCGCGCCTGGCGGACGCTCGACGCAACCTGCTCCTGCTCCGGGCGGCCGTACGACGCTCCCGGCTCCTGCTCCGGGAGGGACGACCCCTCGTCGTAGGAAGAGGAGGGACGTTCCCCAGACGAATATGCCGATCCGGGATGGGAGGGACGTTCCCCTCGCGCCGGGAGACGTCCAGACGAATATGCCGATCCGGGATGGGCGCTCGACGCAGCCTGCTCCCGCTCCCGGCGGCGAGCAGATCACGCTCCCGGCACCCGCAGAGGAGATGCCGAAGGACCAACTCATCAGTCAGCTTCGCAAGGTGATACCCGTGGTCGTGACGGGCGCTTCACCGACGGATGGAGTGACGGCGGTTCCGGGCGAACCTGTGGGTCGGCTCCCTTATCAGCCTTCCGATGGCCGCTCGACGATGCCTGCTCCGGCTGGCCGAACGACTCTGCCCGCTCCCTCAGACGGATCCGTGGCGCACAATCTGATCGGCCGGGTCGAGATTCCCAGGGCGATGACGCAGGAGCAGCTCATCATCGAGCTTCGGAGGCTGGGAATCCTGGACTCGAGAGGGAAGAGGATCACGCTCCCGGCACCGATCGATCGCGAGTTCTTCGCCGAAGAGTTCTTCCACTCCGCACTTCGCTCGGGATTCAACCCCAATCAGCTCCGCGCTCCGAAGCACACCCCGATCGGCGGACGTTGGATCAAGGATCCTGGGGGGCTCGTGAAGACGGACGCCGGTGGACACGCCGATCTTAAGGGGGCCGTTCCGCCGATCCCTTCGAACCCGCTCCGTCGCGTCGGCGGGTCAATCACGCCGCTCAACCTGAAGGCTCCGCGGAAGAAGCGCTCGGGAAAAGGATCGCCCCGCGTTAGCGGGGCCGCCCGAAAGTCAACGGGCGTCTCTGACGCCGATCGGTCGCTTCGCAGAACGCGCGCGCGACAGGAGCGCGAGGAGGGAACCCCGGCCTTCCAGGCTGGGGGCGACAAGCTTGGGCCGTCGACCGAAGATGATGTTTCGGCCGCCGGTCGTAAGCTCCTGGGTCCGCTCACGACGGATGAGCAACAGCGGTCTCTGCGCGTGGTACGCGATCGTTGGGCCGAGCTGGATCGACAGCTCCATGACTACATCGGAGCGCCCGATTCACCGCAGGCTCAGGAGATCATCCGCGAGCAGAAGGCGATCACGAAGGTTCTCCATCGTCACCATCTGGACACCGGCAATCCCGAGGGGATCGGTCAGCCGGGTGGTCCACGCGACGTCGTGATCGTCGGTGCCGGGCCCGCAGGACTTCAGGCGGCTATCTCCGGTGCCTCGGAAGGGCTCGACACGATGCTCATCGACGCGAACGATCGCCCTGGCGGCCAGATCGGGATGTCGAGTCGGGTCGAGAACGTGCTCGGGTTCCCGGCCGGAATCACCGGCGCGAAGCTCGCTGAGCATGGGTTGACGCAGGCCGAGAGGCTGGGCGCTCACGCTGAGTTGGGGGTCCGCGTGAACCGGATCGAGCACGACCCGGCGACCGGGCTGAAGAAGCTTCATCTTTCGGATGGCCGAATGGTCGAGGCGCGGGCGGTGGTCGTCGCGGGCGGCGTGCAGCCGAGGCCGCTCAGCGGGGTTCCCGGTTCCGACTCCCCTGACGTCGTCTATGGCGACTCGGCTCTCATTCGCGAGCGCGCGGGAGGGAGGTCGGTCGTCATCGTCGGAGCAGCCAACTCCGCGGGGCAGGCCGCACTCGACGTCGCCAGCACCGGTTCTCCGGTCACGATCCTCGTTCGCCGCGGCGGGCTGCGTTCCAAGATGTCGCACTATCTCGCCGAGCAGCTCGAGACGCACCCGAAGGTTCGCATCCGTGCGCAGTCTGAGATCGCCTCGATGAAGGTGGGGTCGGACGGACGGCTCATTTCGGTCACGTTGAAGGATGGGACGGTGATCCCGTGTGCCTCGGTCGGCGTTTTCATCGGCTCTGCTCCGGATACCTCCTGGCTTGGCGACATCGAACGAGATGAGCGCGGTTACATCACTGTCGGGAAGGGCGGAGCCGGAATGATGGAGACGAATATGCCGGGCGTGTTCGCCGCGGGTGACGTCCGAGCTGGGACGATCCACCGAGTCGCCTCGGCCGCTTCCGACGGGGGCGCGGCGATCTCGGAGACGCACTCGTATCTGGCGGGGCTCCTCGCGACGACTCGGCCACCGAAGAAGCGCAAGTCGAAGCCACGTGAGAAGGTGACGGCATGAGCATCGTCGATCTGGCCGATCTTCTTCCCGACGACGAAACCGATGCCTACTACGACCTGCTCCTCGACCTCGACCGAGTTCAGCCGTGGACGGGGGGCGAGCGAGAGCCCGAGGACATCCGCGAGTACGCCGATCGCGCTTACGCCTACAACCCGAATCAGCCACGGGCTCCGAGAGGCACGGAGATCGGAGGGCGCTGGATAGGCGCTGGGGGCGCGCTCCCTAGCCTGGGCGGTTTCAGCCGCCCGGCCGGTGAGGTCTCGAAGATCCCGAGGCCGAACGCGAAGAACGAGCCGGTCGACGTCGGGTCGGACGTGGATCGAGCGCTCGATCTTCTCGCTCAGGGAAAGGCCGTCAGCTTCTATCAGCCGAGGGGCGTCTCAATCCTCCTCGACCGGCTGGCGGCGATCGTGGACGACGCGAAGGCGAAGGGCGTGGACGCTCCGAACTACGACCTCTGCAACGTCACGCTCCGCAGGACGTCGCTCTTCTGTGTGAAGAACAAGGGGATCTCGAGGATCAAGATGCCGCAGCTCAAGGGCGTTCCCGTGCCCGGCTCACCAGCCGACAACCGCGAGAAGGACGAGCGGGGCGAGGTCGATCTCATGCCCGCGTTCATCGAGCGGTTGAAGTCGAAGGGGGCGACGATCCGAAGCGACCAGGCTCCGGCGAGCCACCTGCTCGCGACGCAGAACGAGCTGAATGGCCCGAAGGTCGCCGGGATCGCTCGGGCGATGGAGAGCGGCCAGATGGTCTCGGACGCACCGACGCTCGTGACCGAGGACAACTACATCATCGACGGGCATCACCGCTGGGCCGCCACCGTCGGCGTCAACGCGCGCGATGACCTGCTCGAGAACGATCCGCCGATGAACCTCACCCGTGTCGGGAACATGGACATCCTGGACGTGCTCCGCGAGGCGTTCGAGTTCGGGACGTCGCAAGGGATCGCAGCTCAGGACGCGAAACACAAGAGCCCCGAACGCAAGAGAGAGTCGCCCGAGGACTACGACCGAACTATCGCTCGTGAGTTCCCGAAGGAGTACCGAGCGAAGCTGACCGACGCGGAGGAGGAGGCGATCTACTGGCACTCGTACGGATACGCCGATCCGAAGGCGATCCGCGCGGCGCAGTTGAAGCACCCCGGACTCAAGGAGGACACGTACGTCTACCGGGGGATCTCGAAGGACGAGCCGCTCGCGGACTACCCAGTGGACAAGGCGGGCCCGATCCCGACGTCGCTCTCACCCGGCATCGCCGGTTCGTACAAAGGTCTGGGCCCCACGACCGGCACGGTCGCGAAGATTCGCGTCCCGAAGGGAACGCGCGTCACCATCGGTGAGCAGCGCAACGATGCCGGTGGAGACTCGCGCGAGGTTCTCCTTCCGTCTGACACCCGCTTCGAGTGGCGCGGCGACGAGTACGTCGCGGTGCCTCCGCCCGAGTTCCGGGGAAAGGGGTTCGAGGACGCGAAGCCGCCGTGGTGGAGTGAGCCAAGTGGTAACGCCTTCTTCAAGGGCACGAAGGGGGAGGAGATCGAGAACTGGTTGGAGCGCCACTCGGATGTCGAGCGTCTCCCCGACGGCCGCTTCCGCTTCTACCACGCTGCCCCGCGTGGTGGAGCCCGTGCAAAGGCGGAAGTGCTCAAAGCCGGGAGCCTGCTCGAAACGGATCCCAAGCAGGCGGCGTTCTTCGCCGCTCGCGATCGGGATCTCGATCCGGAGAAGGACATCGTCGTGTGGCCGGTGGACGTTCGTCCGGAGGAGATCGTGCCGGGCGTCTGGGCGGCGCTTCGCTCCGACCACGCGGTCAGTGGCCCTGACGAGCTGGGTCCCCTGCTCGAGCCCCGCGCTGGCGGGAAACGAGATCCCGCCGAGATGACGCGCGAGGAGTTCAACGCGCAGAACCCGAGCTACGACTGGGGGAGCAGCGCGGAGATCGCCAAGCGCTTCGACGCGCTCCCTGACGACGCGCAGGTGTGGCTCTACCACGCGACCGATCGCGAGACCGCTCAGACGATGGCGACGAAGGGGATCGAGCCGTCGGTGAAGCCGAGGTCTCTCGGCCGCGATCGCTTCGAGCGTGGAGAGCCCGCCGAGTTCCAGCCGGGAGCCGGGCTCGCTCCGGGTCTCACGGTCGGGCCGGATCCCCGAGGCGTCGAGGGCTACGGGCGCTACATCGTCGCGGTCAGGGTGCGGAAGGGTGACGTCAAGGCTTCGCCCGAGCAGGAGCGCTGGGGCGGGAAGGGATCCGTGACTGCGGGCCAGGCGCTCTCGGTTGACGACGCCTACGTCGGAGCGCGGATCCCGCCGTCGGACGTCCGGCTCCTCGGCGACGCGGCTCGAGGCGTGGCCGTCCCGGAGCAGCGGATCCCGAAGCATCCGCACGAGGAGTTCAAGAAGGCGAACATCCGCAGCGGAGCCGTCGCAGCGAGCCCGTCCCGAACGCCGCGACGGACGCTGGCCGAGGTAGACCGCTACTTCAGCTCGCCCCGCTTCCAGGGGTTCCAGCGAACGATCGACGATGTCGCAGCTCGAGAGGGTCTCCTCGTCCATCAGAAGCCGAAGATCGGATTCTGGAAGGGCGATATGGAGGCGTCCGCGGCGATCGAGTTCGGTCCCGCCGACCCCGCGGCGGTGAAGCGGCTCGCTCGCGAGCTGGGGATCCGCTACGACCAGGACGTCATCATCACGTTCACTCGCGGTACGGGGCCAGGCGCTCGCTACACGATTCGGGCGGGCAGCCGGGAGGCCGCCGTTGAGGCGATCGAGGCGCTAGGGATCGAGGGAGCTGCGATCGGCCAGGACGGGGTCATCACGCTTTACGACTCTGACGGCTCGATCGCTCGGCTGGCAGCTCTGCTCGCACAGAGGCTCGGGGTACAGCCGAACATCGAACCCGGCCAGATAGACTTCCTGGAGCATGGCAAGGACTACGAAGAAGAGACCGAAGAAGACGGCCGTCGAACGCTTCCGCGAGGAGGCGGCGAAGGTGGGCATACAGCACACCGAGCAACGCGGCCAAGCGGGCTCAGGCGAGGTCTTCGTGCGAGCCCCGAAGCGCTAGCACGCGCCTTCGAGTTCAACCCGAACCAGCCACGCGACGGCATTGGCCGCTGGTCTCGGATCGGTGGCCGCATCGCGCCCTGGAAGGACATCGTGCTCGCGAAGAGCGCGTTCCCGGAGTCCGAGGTCTCGATGGAGAACCTCACGCCGCCGGAGCGCGAGAAGGTGATCGCGACTTGGAAGCAGCACACCGGGGTCGACTCCGGCTCGATCGCTCCCAACATCCGGAGCGTCTTCCGCTCGGCCGAGGGGTCGAAGTCCTGGGCCGACGGGGAGCGCTGGTATCAGGACGCGCACGACTGGGCCGACGGACGGGCACGTACGCACGACCTGGAGCCGAAGACCGTGGCCGGGGTGCTCTCGGCCCTCTCGCCGATGACGGAGTGGAACACGAACAAGCACCAGGCCGATCTCGTCATGCAGTACCGCTCGCGAGATCCAAAGCACTTCGACTCGCTGCCGCCACAACAGGCAGCGCATGAGGCCCGCGAGTGGGCCGTCGCCAGGGGCGAGAAGTGGCCGCTCGGCGCTGGCCGTCGGAACATCGTGAACGCCGCGAGGATCCTCCAGGGCGAGCCGATCGGGTCGGTGCTCCAGCAGGCGAAGACACGGGGCTTCTACAACTCGATCGCTGAGCCGAACAACCCGATCGACGTCGTGATCGACACCCATATGCTGAACGTCGCCTACGGTGGGATGACCGAGGGCGCTGCCGCGCTCCTCCTCGAGGTTCCCCGGCCCGGCAGCGCGGAGGTCTGGGGCGATGTCGTAACTCCGGAGGGGGTCGACTGGCGCGCTCGCAAACCGTTCTCGTGGTTCGGATCCCCGAAGGCGAGGGGCCGAGACGTGGGCGTGATCCCGCTCCTCGCTGACGCGATCCGCGACGTGACCGAGGAGTGGAACAGGGAGCACCCCGACCGGACGCTGACGCCGATGCAGGTGCAGGCGATCGCATGGACACGCTGGCTGGAGCTGCACCCGGCCCAGCAGAAGCGCAGCGCGGTGAAGGCGGCGCAGCGCGCGACGATCGAGGCCGCGCGGAAGCGGCTGATCGCGGCATGAGGATCCCGCCGAGCATCGTCACGACCGAGCCGATCCCGGAGGACGTCTCCGAGTACGACGACGCGGTCGCCTTCTGGGAGAGCTTCCGCGACGCGGGGCTGCCACTGCCGGATCTTGCGACGTATGAGGTCTGGGAGCAACAGCTCGCACGGCTGATCTATCGGGCCGCGAAGCGCACTTAGCCTGACTCCGATACTAGGAGCGTGCCCACTCCGCTCCCGACTCGAGATCTCATCGGTGTCGAGCTGCTCTCGTCCGGAGGACCGTATCGAGGGATCGGGTCACCCGAGGAGGGCGACTTCTACACGGACGACGATCTCCGCCAGTTCGCTCGAGACACGACCGCCGTGCTCGACGAGATCCGGCCGTACAACAAGATCGGGCATAACTCGGCGCAGGTACTCGCCCGCCGCTCTGGCTTCTACGCGGAGGACGACCAGCCGCAGACCGGCCGCTGGACGAACTTCCGGGTGGCCGGGGGAAAGCTCCTCGGCGACGCGAAGGCTGTCCCTTCGAAGTTCGCCGACCTGATCGAGTCAGGTGCGTTCTCTAGGCGCTCGGTCGAGATCAAGCCGTACGAGTCCCAGTCCGGGAAGGGCCGGTACACGAACGTCATCCGGGCGGTCGCCTGGCTCGGCGCGAAGGCTCCCGCGATCAAGACGCTGGACGACGTCGTGGCGCTCTACGGAGACGACGAATCCGACGACGACGACCTCCGGACGATCGACTACGAGGACGCGACTCCGACCGCCGTTCTCGACCTCAACGTCGATCTCTCGACGATCACGACCGAAGACGTGAGGGATGCGGAGGAATCCTCCGATACTAGGAGCGAGATGCCTGAGACGACGAACGAGAACACCGCGGCCCTGGAGCTTTCGGACGAGCAGCGCGATCAGCTCGCCGAGGCACTTGGGATCGAAGGTGAAGTCACCGCCGACGTGCTGATCGCTCGCGCCGCCCAGATGCGGACGCTGGCCGAGGCCGATGGCGGCGACGAGGACGACTCGGATGACTCAGACGAGGACGTCGAGGAGCCCGCCGTCAACAACGGCTCGCGGATGCTCAGCGACTCCGAGTTCTACGAGCTGGTCAACCGCGCGAACGCCGGAGCGCGAGCTGAGGCAAGGCTCATCGCTCGCGATCGTGACGACCTTCTCGTCGAGGCGATGTCCGACGGCCGCCTCGACCCCGCACAGCGCGAAGAGTTCGCGCGGCTGTACGAGGAGAACCCAGACTTCACGACCCGCATGATCGAGGCGCTTCCTGTGAACGAGGATCGCGCTCGCATCTATGGGTCGGACGACGAGCGCGAGATCACGGGCGAGGACGAAGCCCTGTACCGCGCCTTCTCCGAGCACTCGGGCGTCGATCCCGTCGGAGACGAGTCGTAGATGCCTGCCCCGAACATCAAGGGCGGGATGATCGAGTATGTCGCTCCAGCAGAGCGATGGACTGCCACGGCTTCCGCGACCGTCACGGGCGGCCAGGTAGTGCGGCTCACCGGGAACCGCGCAGTCGGTCCCTGCGGAGTCGGTCAGTTTCCCGTCGGTATCGCGTCTCACGACGCGGCCGCGGGTGAGGTAGTCACCGTCGTCTCCTCTGGCATCGTCCCGCTGAAGGCAGCGGGCGCGATCGCCGCCGGAGATCCCGTCATCACCGCCGCCGCTGGCGCAGTCGCCGCAGACGTGACTGCTCCCGACGCGGCCGTCATGGTCGGTCGAGCGATGGAGGCCATCGCTGACCTCGCGACCGGAAGGGTCAAGCTAGGTCTCTGATGCCATCTTCAACTTTCACCGGCGCTCCCACGTATCCCGGCTCGGCCGAGATGACGGTCGACGCGCTGCTTCGCCGCCCGACCGTCCTCCTGCGAAACCTCGCCGACCTCGTCAATCAGCGCTTCGTCGCCGATCAGATCTTCACGCGGGGCTCGAGCGAGCAGGTTGCCGGAGGCGCGGTTTGGTATCAGCGCTCCGAGTCGCTCTTCCCGAACCGCGACGTCGAGGAAGTCGGCGTCCGCTCTGAGTTCCCGATGGCCGGTTGGAGCGAGGCGGTCTACTCCGCCTTCGTGAAGAAGTACGGGCTCGAGGTTCCGATCTCGTTCGAGGCTCGCCGCCGCAATCAGATCGACATCGTCTCACGCTCGCAGCGCAAGCTCGCGAACGGGATGGTGAAGTTCGTCGACACGCTCGCGATGAGCCTCCTGACGACCGATCCTGATGTCAACACGCAGGTTGCCTCGGGCGACTGGTCGACCGCTGCGACCGACATCATCGCCGACCTCGCCACCGCTCGCCGGACGGTCGAGGATCAGAACGAGGGCTACATGGCCGACACGCTCGTCCTGAACCCGGCTCAGAATCACGACCTCTTCCTCGACACCGACATCCGCAACGCGCTTCCGCGAGAGGCCAAGAACGGGCCGATCCAGACGGGCCGCGTCATGCCGATCCTCGGATTCGACAAGATCATCATCACGCCGCAGCTCGCGGCTGGCACCGTCCTCGTGCTGACCTCGAAGGTGATCGGCACGATCGCCGACGAGTCGCCAGACTCCTCCGAGGGCTACCAGTCCTACTCGCCTGGAGCAGGCTTCGCGCCGATCTACATGAAGATCTACGCGAAGGAAGGCATTGACGAGTGGCGCGTCCGCGTCGCCCGCTTCCCCGCCATGTGGATCGCGGAGCCGAAGTCCGCGGTCAAGATCACCGGAGCGTGAGAGAGATGGCTGACGAACGCGACACGGCGAGGACGGAAGCGGAGAAGCGCGCGGAGGAAGCTCGTGAGGAGCACGCTGCTCGCAACGCCGAACTTCATCAGGCCCGCCTCGAGCACGCCGAGGCCATGCGCGAGGCTGACTCCAAGCTCGCCGAGCAGGAGTCCGAGATTCTCGGCTCCGAGCAGATCCTCGACCCGGCGAAGAAGCCGGTCGACGAGGAGCGCACCGACGACGAGTTCCTCGGGATCGAGAAGGTCTCGGGCAAGTCCGCGAGCAAGTCGAAGTCCGCGAGCAAGTCGAAGGCCGAAG
>JACCVK010000257.1 GCA_013698195.1 Actinomycetota bacterium
CCTTTGTCGCCACTGTGGAGGGCAGCGTGGCTGTCGCGCCGCGCTGCCGCGGCGACACGACGGGTGCCGTGCGTACCCCGGTATCGCGGTCGGCGACTGGAGAGGGTGTCTTCCGTGATGGGCTCCCCCCGTCCGTCGCCCGCTCGACCGCGACTCCCCCCAGAGCAACGGAGCCTGCAACGACAGTCGTCGCGACGACCTTCGCCGTCCCTCCGGCGAGCAGCGCCTTGAGCTTCCCGACCATGGAGATGAGATCGATGCCGAGCAGCGGACGCTGGCCGGAGGTCGTCAGCGCCTTGGCAAGAGAACGCCGTGCTCGCGTCAACAGAGCATACGTCGCCGTGGTGCTCATCCCGAGCTGCGTCGCGATCTCGTGCGACTCGAGACCATGCCACTCCCGAAGCACGAGCGCCTTGCGCTGGCTCTCCGGAACGGATGCAAGCGCGTCCTGCAGCTCACCCCGTAGCTCGCGGGTCTCGATCTCGTCGCCGGCCGAGCCGGGCATCGCATCCAGATCGAGCTCGGTGGTGAGCGAGCCGCGACGGGACAGCGTGCGTAGGTGCCAGCGGCAGACGTTCTTGGCGATCGAGTGGAGCCACGCGTACTCGAGCTCAGGAACCTCACCGCGCTCGAGCGCGCGGTGCGCATAGAGGAACGTCGTCTGCACCGCGTCCTCGGCGTCCGCCCGGGACCCGAGGAAGCGGAGGCAGTAGCCGAAGAGCCGTTCCGAGTGCTCCTCGAAGAGAAGGCCAGCATCCGACGCGGCCGCCGGTGCAGGCGAGATGGGTGCTGGGACGGCGCTGGCCATGGGTTGTGGCGGCTTTTGTGCCTTCTCAATGTAGGAGAGCCCCGGTTGGGCAGCCCATCACTCGGAAGGGGCATTTGTGCCCACACGCGCACGATCGGGGCGTCCGCGGCATCTCAGGGACTAACGCGACTCGAACGGAGCCCACATGTCCCTGCACACCCGAGCGACCGAGCCCCAATCTTCACTCTCACGTTTCTGGCGCCGAGGCGCGCTTGACCGGCAATCCCGGTGCTCGGCTCTGTCCTGCGCAGCGGCGGCCCGCTCCTGGTTCTCGAATCCGTCGAGGCGCCCGCGCCCCAGGCGAAGGCAGTGAGGGACCCGAGAGAAACTCGAGCTTCGAATGACGCCACGGCGAGTCCGGACGATGGCAGGCTCGCTGCCAGCGCCGTCGGCGCCGGCGTGTCGCACAAGTCCGCGGGCGATGTGAGTAGTGGCGGCGGTCCGTCCGCGGCTGGCAGCTCGGGAGCGACCGGCGATGGCGGCAGCGGCGCCGGCGCTCCCGGCAAGCCAGAGGACGATCCCGGAGCTAAACCGGTCGACGACCCCGAGATACCGCCGGTGATGTCTCCAGCTCCCCCCGCAGCGAGCAAAGAGCCGGGGGCTGCCGGCGAGGCTCGCGACGCCACGGTCTCCGCCGGCGCTGCCGGTGCCGAGGTCAGCGTCAGCGAGGAAGGCATTCAGTTGCAAGTCGGCGAAGAACAGCTCGACGTCGCGCCGGCGTCCCGGGCTCCTGTCATCGACGGAACGCTGGTGCCGTAACGATGACCGTTCGCCGTCACACCGGCGTCCTCGACCGCTCGACTGAGCGAGCGCCGCGACTCGTGATGCTCTTCGCCGTTCTGACGGCGTTCTGTGTTGCCGCCGCTGCGCTTGTCATCGTGTTCATCATGCGCCAAGCCGACGTCTCCCAGGCGGAGCAGGCGGCAGTCGGGCGTGCGCGCCTCGCGGCCCAGGCCGTGCTTCGACCCGAGCTGCGCCCCGACGATCTCTCGGACCGCGTCGGCGGCGCGCGGAGGCTCGAGCTCGATCGCCTGTTCGCACAACGGGTGCTCGTGCAGGACCTCGTGCGGGCAGAGCTGCACGACGCGGCGGGCAAGAGCACTTACACGACGAACGGAACCGCCCCTGCAACGAAGGCAGCGACTTCGGCGCTCCGCGACGCCCTTGCAGGCACCGTTGTCTCCGTCCTCACGCGGGGTGTCAACGGCTCACCGCTCCTAAGCACTTACGTTCCGCTCACGACGGAATCCGGTGACGTCGCCGGTATCGTCCGGCTCGATCAGGACTACCGCGCCATCGAGAGCTCCGCGCGCCAATACTCACTGCTCGTCGCCGGTGTCTTCGTCTTCCTGCTAGCCGTTCTCTTTCTCGTCTTCGTTCCGGTTCTCGCGCACGTTACCTCGCGTGTCCGCGATCACTTACGCGAGCTCGAGTACAACGCGACACACGACGAGCTAACGGGGCTTCCGAACCGTCTCGCCTTTCGAGCGGCTGCGGCGGAGCTCGTGGCGTCGTCCAGAGCCGGAGCGCTCGCCATCATCGACATCGACGGCTTCACGGACATCGCCGAAACGCTCGGTGAGCGCGGCGGCGACACGATCCTGCGCGAGGCCGCAGTGCGGCTTCGTTACGAGCTCGACGACGTCGCGCTCCTGACTCGGCTCGGCGACGACGAGTTCGGCGTCCTCCTCTCCGACACAGGCGCACAAGGAGTCGACGAACTCGCCGAGCATGTCGAGCGGGCCCTATCCACACCCGTCCTGGTGGACGACGTGCGTGTGGCGTTGACGGCGACCATCGGCGCGGCTCTCATCGAGCACGGCGCCGACTTCGAGCTGCTCCTACGGCGTGCTTCCAGTGCGCTGTCGCTCGCGAAGCGGCCCGGTCAGCCGAGTACGCGCGTGTGCGGGCCCGAGGTCGATCTGCGCGACGTCTCGTCCCTCGCGATGGCGGCGGAGCTACGCGACGCGCTCCGCAACGGCGACCTGCTCGTCCACTTTCAGCCCCAGTCCGACCTCACGACCCGTCGGATTCGCGGCGTCGAAGCGCTTCTGCGCTGGGAACATCCGCGCGACGGGTTGCTCACCGCGAATCGGTTCATCAACTACGTCGAGCGGAGCGGGCTGTCGAGGATGGCGCGTCAGCTCGTGCTCGAGCGGTCGATCGCGCAATGGCGGGAGTGGCACGGGCACGGGATCGACCTCGAGCTCTCGATCAACCTAAGCTCGGTCGACATGCTCGACGTGTCGCTTCCCGAGGACGTCGAGACGCTACTCCAC
>JACCVK010000177.1 GCA_013698195.1 Actinomycetota bacterium
GCGTGGACGTAGCGCTCCGTCATCGTCGCCTGAGCGTGTCCGGCCCGAGCCTGCACGTACACGGCCGGGTTGCCCGCCGCTGCGTCATGCGTGAGCGCCGTGTGGCGCAGGTCGTGCCAGGGGCGGATCGGCCGCTCGATGCCCGCCTTCGCGATCGCCTTCCGCATGTACCCGCTTACCTTCGACGGATCGAGCGGCGTGCCGAGCGCCGGGTGGCAGAACACGAGCGACTCGGACGAGCGGTAGCGGCTCGCCTGCCACTGCTCCTCGAGCACGGCCGCGGTGCGAGGTCCGTACCCGATCGTCCGCCTGCCCGCCCGAGACTTCGGCTCGCCCATCTCGCCCCTGACGAACGAGCGCCGCACGTGTAGCCGCCGCTCGAGCATCTCGACGTCACTCCACCGGAGCGCGAGGATCTCGCCCCTTCTGAGCGCCGTCCCGAGCGCGAACGCGGTTAGACGCCGCGCCAGCGCCCACCATTCGGCCTCTGCGGGCTCTGCGGCGTGTTCTGCGACCCGATAGGCGTTCAGGACGGCAGCGACCTCCTCCTCGCGGAGAACAGGCGTCTCGGGCGTTGGGACGTGCAGAGGCTCGAGGAGCGCGATCGGGTTCGTCTGCATCCGTCGACGTCGCCTCGCGTACTCGAACATCGCGGACAGCGTGCGCAGGTGGTTCGAGATGGTTTTCGGCGAGAGCTTCTCGCGCCGCTTGCGGGCGATGTAGCGGTCGAGGAGCTCCGGGCGCGTCTCGATCGTCGCCAACGCGGTGTCGGACCCGAGCGCCGGCAGGACGTGCCCGCGAAGCGTGTTCCGGTAGTCGAGGATCGTCGAGCGCCGACGCCCGCGAGACGGAAGGTACTCGTCGAGGAACTCGTCGACGAGCGTCTGGAGCGTCTCGTCGGTTGGCTTACGCCAGCGCTCTCGCTCTACGCGATCGAGCCGCTTCCCGAGTTCGCGTTCGGCCCGTTGGCGGTTCCAGCCGTCCGCTTCGCGACCGAGACGCTCGCGGACCTGGCGCCCGTCGGTGTCCCGGAACTTGACGCTCCATGTGACGCCGCGGGTGCCTTCGTAACGGAGGACGCAGGCGCCGCTAGGCATCGTCGTCCCCGCCAACGGCCTGCTGCCCGCGATCCCACCACAGGTGCGGCGAGAGATCGCGCATATTCGAGGCCCACTGCAGCATCCGCTGCGCCTCGCGCTCGAGCGAATCGGCAAGGAGAGCGAACGCTGCCACGCTCTCCGATGTAACGCCCAACTCGCCCTCGTTGGCCATTGCAAGACGACTCAGGTGCAGGTCGGCCGTCTCGGCAAAGTCGATCGTCTTGTTCAGACGCGCGTCGAACCGTAGAACCTCATCGACCGTGAGGAGGCGTTTGTCCGCTGGCGTGATGCTGCGGACAGGTGTCGCGACGCTCATGGCGTCTCCCTTCGCTCAGCGCGAAGGCCCCCGAGCACGGCGATTAGGGCGCCGGCCCGGAGGCCACGCGCATTGTTTCGCAACGATCGGAAGATGTGTGTCCCTAATCCACACGCGGCGATCATGACACAACCTCCCGACGTCGCAAAGCGATTGGCTTGCCCGTCTTCCGACACTCCTCGAGCCACATCTCGATCGCGGCGCGCTCGTACCGTCGATAGCGCCCGAGCTCGACGCACGGCATCGCCCCCGAGCGCGTGGACTCGCGAACCCACGAGACCGGGACCGAGAGCCACTCGGCGACTTCGGCCGCGGTTAGCAGGCGGCGCTTCCGCGTCGGAGCTGGGGCGCTCGCCGTTCTCCCCACGCTCGAGCCAGCCCGCAAGCGCAAGCGCGAACCGCTCTGGGGACTCCTCACGCTGCTGTCGGAGTTCGGTCAGTTCGGCACGGAGAACCTCCTGGCGACGGTCGAACTCGGCGAGGCGTTGCTCGAACTCAAAGAGCTTGGGCCAGCGATTGCGCCTGCGGGGCATGAGCCGGGCGAGCATGCTCTCCTCGACCCCCGCTAGGCGCTGGAAGTTCACGTCGTCGCGGGGGTCGGGCGTGGGGAGCGCGTCTACGACTCTCTCGGCCGCGTCCTTTGCGATCTTCGCGGAGCCGAGTGCAATGTCCGCCGCCTCCTCCGCTCGCGCGGCCTGGGCTCTGGTGCTCATCGCAACCTCCTCGTCTCGAGCGCGCTCTGCGTCGTTGCAGCCGGCTCGCTGCGCACGTACTCACGGACGGCGAGCCGGATCTCGGCCGCGAGAGAGCGCTCCGCCTCGCGAGCCTGCTCGATGAGGCGATCGTGGAGCTCGGCCGGAAGCATCACGCTGGTGCGTCTGAAGTCAGTTTTCATCAGCGCGCCTATCGGCGGCGTTCTCGAAGGCTCGAGCCGCCGTTTCGGACCTATGGGGTCACGTAGGCCGCCGGGCCGCCGTGGTCGACTCCGCCAGCAGGCGCGCGAACTTCGTACCGGATTTCGTACCCGCCTCACCTGATCTGAGGGCATCGGGCACGACCTCAGACGGCTCAACCATGCGCCGTGAGCCTGAGCCGTCCTGCCCCGGGTCGGCTGTTAACCGGAGGGTTGTTGGTTCGAGTCCAACCCGGGGAGTGCGAAAGGCCCCTGGAAACGGGGCCTTTCTCGTAGATGTATGCGTGGCGTAATTGTGCGATTCGCGAGCTCAAAAAGCGGGAATCACAGTAGAGCGGCCCCGGGGGCTGCCGGGGGAGGAAGGCGCTCTCTAGGGGCCGCATTTTAGCGAGCCTCGTTCAGCCGTCGCTCGAGGCCAGCCCCGCAGTCAGTCCGTTCGCCTTGAGCTCCTCGCCTCACGCGCACAGTGCGCGTTGGTGGTGTGCGGGCTTTGGGCCGAGTTCCGAGTTGCGGGGCCGGTCGCTGCCACTCTAGCTCGTGCGAAGTGCAACAAAGTGTTAAAGTGGTGGCGCGGCGGCGGGCGAAGCGCGCTCCTGGCTAGGTCAGCTCCGCGAGCGACTGACGCACCTTGACGAGCCGCGCTTGCAGCTCGGTCGTCCGCGCGAGGTCCGCTCCCGCGAGGTCGCGCTTGAGCTTGCGCTCCCGCAGGCGGAGCAGGAGCTCCTGCCCCGTGCGCTTGTCGAGCGCCTCTTCCGCAGCTCTGGCGTCGAGCTCCGCACGCAACGCTGTCAGCTCGGAGTCCTCCGTCTGCGAGACGAGCATGGCGCGGAAACGCCGATTCAGCTCCGAGTCGAAGTGCTCGGGAGTGAGCTCTTCGAGTCCCGGGAGCAAGTCCGCATGGGCGACGCAGGCGGCGAGGACATCGCGTTCGAGCCGTTCGCCCGCACCAAGCAGCCGCGGCGCATCGAGCGCGCTCCGCACCCCACCCTCGCGGCCGGCGGAAGCCATCCCACCAAGGGTTTCCTTGGGCAGATCGAGTCGATCTGCGAGCAGACGCAGCGCCTCGTGGCGCTCGGGTGAGTCCTCCGCCTTCGCAAGCACCTCGCGCGCGCGAACGAACGCCTCCTGGCGGTCGGCGGAACGATCGAGCTCGAGTCGCACCCGGTACAGCAGATAGCTCTCGGCGCCTGCGAGTCGCTCCTCGAAACCCTCGGGCGCGTCAGCGGGATCCTGACCGCGCGGCAGCGTGACCACCTTGACCTCGAAGCCCTGCGCGGCGGCGAGCTCCATCCCGCGTAGCGTGGCCTCCTGGCCGGCCGCGTCCGCATCGAAGCAGAGGTAGATCTTCCGCGTCAGCCGACTGAGCTCCCGAAGCTGCCGCTCGGTCAGCGCGGTCCCCATCGACGCGACGACCGGCTCGAACCCCGCCTGACGGAGCGCGATGACGTCGGTGTTCCCCTCGACTATCGCAGCCCGGTCCTGCTTGGAGATCGCGGTGCGCGCGAGGTGCAGCCCGTACAGGATTGCGCTCTTGTGGAAGAGATCACCCTCGGGTGAGTTCACGTACTTCCCGCGTAGTGGATCGTTCTCGTGGATCTTGCGTGCCTGGAAGCCGACGACACGTCCACGTGCGTCTGCGAGCGGGAACATCAGACGCTGCGGGAAGTAGTCGCTTCCGCGTACGGTCGCCAGGCCCGCGCCCCGTAGCTCGTCGGTCGTGAAGCCTCGCTCGGCCGCCTTCTCGACGAGGCCCCGACCCGGTGAGAGTCCGAGGCGGAACTCGCGGGTTACGTCCTCCCCGAGGCCCCGTTCGGCGAGGTATGCACGGACGGGCTCACCCGTGTCCCCTTCCCAGAGGAGACGCTCGAAGTACAGCGTCGTCTGCTCCAGGACTGCGTACAGGCGCTCTCGCCGGCGCCGGTCCGCCTCGACGCGCGGAGACGACTCCTCGTACTCGAGCCGGACTCGGAAGCGCTCGGCGAGCCACTCGATCGCGCCCACGAAGTCGAGGTTCTCCGTTTCGCGCACGAAGGCGATGAGATCGCCCCCTTTTCCGCAGCCGAAGCAGTAGTAGAGCTTCTCGACGGGATTCACCGAGAAGCTTGGCGTCCGCTCCTCGTGAAACGGGCAACGGCCCGTGAAACGCGAGCCGGAGGCGCGACGCAGCTGCGTCCGGCCCGAGACGACCTCGACCATGTCCGCTGCCGCAGTGACGTCGCGCACCGACGAGTCCTTGATTCGCGCCACAGGTCGAGATTACTCGGCGCTCACGTCGTACTCTCTGCACCATGTCGACGGGGGAACCGCGCCGAGAGCGCAAGGTCGTCACGGTCCTTTTCTGCGACCTCGTCGGCTTCACGTCGAGGGCGGAATCGCTGGACCCCGAGGACGTCGAGGCAATCCTGCGTCCCTATCACGCGCGTGTGCGAAGTGAGCTCGAGCGCCACGGCGGCACCGTGGAGAAGTTCATCGGCGACGCGGTGATGGCGCTCTTCGGAGCTCCTGTCGCCCACGAGGACGACCCCGAGCGCGCGGTCCGTGCGGCGCTCGCGATCCGCGACTTCGCCGTCGAGGACGGCCTCGAGCTGCGGGTCGGGATCACGACCGGCGAGGCGCTCGTGTCTCTCGATGCGAGCCCCTCCGGAGGAGAAGGAATGGCCTCCGGAGATGTCGTCAACACCGCCGCCCGCTTGCAGTCGGCTGCCCGCGTCAACGGGATCCTCGCCGACGAGACGACCTACAGAGCAACGCGGCACACGATCGAGTACCGGGAGGCACCCGCGGTCGAGGCGAAGGGGAAGTCGCGGCCCGTTGCGGCCTGGCAGGTGCTGGACGCTCGTGCGCGCTTCGGCGTCGACGTCACGCACGAAGCTCGGACGGAGCTCGTCGGACGAGAGCGGGAGTTGAGCACCTTGCGCGATGCCTTCGAGCGCGCGAGGCACGAGCGGACACCGCAGCTCGTTACCCTCGTCGGCGTCCCCGGAATGGGCAAGAGCCGGCTCGTCTACGAGCTTTCCCTGATCGCGGACGCCGACCCGGAGCTCATCACGTGGCGTCAAGGGCGATGTCTTGCGTACGGAGACGGGGTCACGTTGTGGGCCCTTGGCGAGATCGTCAAAGCTCAGGCCGGGATCGTCGAGCAGGACGCTTCGGACGAGGTCGTTGCCGGGATCCACGGAGCCGTCGGCGATGTGCTCGCAGGATCGGGCGACGAGGCGTGGGTCGAGTCGCACCTCCTGGCGCTGGTCGGCCTCGCGGGCGAGACCGAGCTCGGGGGAGATCGCCGGAACGAGGCTTTCGCAGC
>JACCVK010000202.1 GCA_013698195.1 Actinomycetota bacterium
CCCCCCCCCCCCCCCCCCCCCCCGGCCGAGGAGGACCGAGCGATCGAACCCGAGGGGACGAAGAGGAGACGGGCACCGCATGAGCTGCTCGCGCTCAAGCGTCGACCGCCCCTGCTCAACCTCATCGGAGGACTGCTACTCGTCCTCGTGGGCGTCTGGCTCGTCGTCAACTTCGTGCAGGGACCGAGCCGCTTCCTGAGCATCATCATCATCGGCTTTACGAACGGCTCCGTCTACGCGCTCATCGCGCTCGGCTACACGCTCGTCTACGGAATCCTCCAGCTGATCAACTTCGCTCACGGCGACGTATTCGCTCTCGGCGGGCTGCTCTCGGCGACCCTCGTCCTCGATGTCTTCGACATCGACTCCGGCTCGGCCGCGACGTCGGTTGCGCTTGCGATTGCGGGCTGCCTGGTCATCGCGGTCATCTTCGCCGCGGTAATCAACACGACGGTGGAGCTCGTCGGCTATCGAAGGTTGCGGAACGCGCCGCGGCTCGCGCCGCTGATTACGGCGGTCGGCATGTCGTTCATCCTCCAAAACGTCGGGCTGTACTTCTGGGGGCCGGCGTATACGGTGACCGACCAGCTGATCGCCAACGAGCCCGCCTTCTCGATCGGCGGGGTCGAGTTCCAGTGGGACAACCTGTTCGTGATCCTCCTGACCGCTCCCCTGCTCTTGAGCTTGACCTACCTCGTGACCTCGACCAAGCAGGGGAAGGCCATGCGAGCGACGTCCCAGGACATGGGCGCGGCCGCGATGGTGGGCATCGACGTGAATCGCACGATCTCGTTCACGTTCGCCCTCGCCGGAGGCTTGGCGGGCGCCGCCGGGCTCATCTACGTGCTCCAGTTCACCTCGATCAGGTTCGACCAGGGTTTCCAGCTCGGTCTGATCGCGTTCACCGCGGCGGTGCTCGGCGGGATCGGCAACTTGGCCGGCGCTGTCGTCGGAGCGCTCGTCGTCGGATTTGTGGAGGCCTTCAACGAGGGCCTCTCGTGGTTCTCGCCGGGTTCCGACTGGACGCGGTCGATCGTCTTCGCGATCCTGATCGCCGTTCTCGTGTTCCGCCCGGAGGGCATCCTCGGGGAACGCACCCCAGAGGGGGCCTGACCGCACATGGCAGGAAGGCTCGACGCATTGAGGTCGCGCTGGTCGCAGCAGCCGGAGCGCGCTCGGCACTGGGCGCTTCCGGTGGGCGCGATCCTCGTGGCCGTGCTCTATCCCTTTTACGTCGGCATTCTC
The DNA here is from genome assembly GCA_013698195.1 of Actinomycetota bacterium. GTDB lineage: Bacteria > Actinomycetota > Thermoleophilia > Gaiellales > Gaiellaceae > GMQP-bins7. The sequence goes on from JACCVK010000202.1 coordinate 1,246, forward strand.
CCGACCGTTTTTCCAAACGTCAGCATTGCCGTCGTGATGATCATCTTCACGATGATGGCCCTCGGGCTCAACATCGTCGTGGGCTACGCGGGCCTGCTCGATCTCGGGTACGTGGCGTTCTACGCCGCGGGCGCGTACATCGCGGCGTGGCTCGCATCACTCCACTTCGAGGACATCTCGTTCCACTTCGGGTCGGTCGGAGTCGACAGGGACGCACCCGGGATCCACATCTCTGTCTGGCTCGTCCTCATCGTGGCCGGCCTCTTCACGACCGTCGTCGGAATCCTCATTGGGCTACCCACGCTTCGGCTTCGCGGGGACTACCTCGCGCTCGTCACGCTCGGCTTCGGCGAGATCATTCCGCAGTTCGTCCGTAACGCCGACGAGGCCGGTATCGGCTTCGACCTTACCCATGGCACCTTCGGAATCACCCCGATCGACTCGATCGGCTTCGGCGGAACGCTCGGGAAGATCGGCTTGCCCGACACGTATCGCACGTCCGAGAATCGGGCCGAGCTCTACTTCTGGACTGCCCTCGTCCTTCTGCTCCTCACCGTGTTGTGCTCGGTTCGTTTGCGTGATTCAAGGCTCGGGCGCGCGTGGATCGCGATTCGCGAGGACGAGACGGCTGCGGCTGCGATGGGCGTGCCGCTCATGCGCACGAAGACGTGGTCGTACGCGATGGGCGCGTTCTTCGGCGGGGTCGCGGGAGCGTTCTACGCGGTGTACAAGTCGGGCGCCTTTCCCGCCGACTTCTATTTCCAGTTCTCGGTCTTCCTCCTGTGCATGGTGATTCTCGGCGGAATGGGATCCGTCTGGGGCGTCATCGTGGGAGCGCTCATCCTCTCGTACCTCGACCGCGAGGGCCTGGCCGAGCTCGGCGACCGGTTCGGCGACGTCATCGGCCAGAACATCGACGTCCCGAAATATGCCTTCGGCATCTACGGAGCGATCATCGTGATCATGATGCTCATACGACCGACGGGTCTAATACCCGAGCGCCGACACAAGATCGAGATGGAGGAGGGCGTTCGCGACACGCCCTTCTACGACGTCGCCACCGAAGGCACGTTCACGGACCGCGACAGCCGGGACGACTGATGGATGACCTGCTCGTAGCCGAGAACGTCCGCAAGGAGTTCGGCGGCCTCGTCGCGACCGACGACGTGGATTTCGTCATCCCACGCGGCGCAATCGTGGCACTCATCGGACCGAACGGGGCCGGCAAGACGACGTTCTTCAACATGCTCACGGGCGTGTACAAGCCGACCGCCGGCGTCATCACCTTCGACGGTGGCGACATCACCGGGCGCCCGCCGCACGCGATCGTCGAGCGGGGCATCGGGCGCACGTTTCAGAACATCCGCCTCTTCCAGCAGATGACGGCGATGGAGAACGTGCTCGTTGGCATGCACAGCAGGCTCAAAGCCGGGATCGTCGGTTCGATCCTCGGCCTCCCCCGGGTCAAGCGCGAGGAGCGACAGGCGTTGGAGGCCGCCCGCGAGCTCCTCGTCTATTGCGGGCTTCCGCGGCGTCATGAGCAGCTTGCGGGGTCTCTCCCCTACGGCGACCAGCGGCGGCTCGAGGTCGCTCGTGCGCTCGCGACCCAGCCGAAGCTCCTCCTCCTCGACGAGCCCACGGCCGGCATGAATCCGCAGGAGACCTCGGAGTTCACGGCGTTCGTCGCGCGTCTTCGCGACGAGAGGGGCCTGACCGTGCTCCTGATCGAGCACGACATGAAGGTCGTCATGGGCGTGTCGGAACGGGTGACGGTGCTCGAGTACGGAGCGAAGATCGCGGAAGGAACGCCGGCCGAGGTGCAACGCGACGAGCGCGTGATCGAGGCCTACCTC
>JACCVK010000228.1 GCA_013698195.1 Actinomycetota bacterium
CGCGCTCCTGTCCGCAGGGGTCGGAGTCGCGGCGGTGCTGGCCGTTGTCGCAGTCGCCCTCGGGGCGCCTCCATGGGCAGGAACCGAAACGGTCGGGCTCGCTCCGGTCGAGGGAGCGCCGGTCGTCATCGCCGGAGCGCTGCTCGCGGGTATCTGGCTCGTTGCCCTCGTCGGGTTCGCGAATCGATATCGGAGGTACGGACGCGACCTCGATAGCTGGATGTGCCTTGCGGCCACGCTTGCGTTGTTCGGCGACTTCCACTTGGTTCTCAACCCTGTCGTCTCGAGCGAGGTCGTTCTCCAGGGCGACTTCCTCCGCTTTATCGCGTACGGCATCCTCCTCGTCGGCGTCTGGCGCGCGATCGCCCACGCCGAGTTTGGGCGGGCGGTCGCCGACGAGCGAGCCCGCGTCGCGCGCGAGATCCACGACGGGCTCGCGCAGTATCTGTTCGCGATCACGACCCAGGTCAGCATGCTCGAGTCGGGAGCGTCGCTCGACCAGGTGCTGCCACGTCTCAAGCGCGCGTCGATCGCCGCGCAGCAAGAGGCGCGCTTCGCGGTTCTCGCGCTCTCCTCGGCCGGTGGGACGGCGCGGTTCGACTCCGCGCTCCGCCGCTATGTGGACGTGCTGACGGCCGACGGGGCGCTCGACGTCGAGCTCGACGTCGATCCACAGGTGCGACTCGCACCGGACGAGCAGATCGAGGTGTTCCGCATCGTCCAGGAAGGACTCGGCAACGCTCGGCGACACGCGGGAGCTCATCGGGTGGACGTGACGATTGCGCAACGAAACGGGCGACGGGTGGTCGCCGTCCGTGACGACGGGGCGGGATTCGACGCCGAGAGCTCGGGCGACGGCCAGGGGCTCGCGAACATGAAGCTCCGCGCCGCGGCAATCGACGGCGAGATGAGCCTGCGCTCGGTCCCGGGACGAGGGACAGCGATCGAAGTCGTCCTCCGCCCGGTCTAGCCCGCTCGCCGCTTTTCGACCCGGCCGGGAATCGTGCTCGACATGGGGCTCGGCCCCGGGATAGAGAGAGAGGTCGTGTCGGGCCTTCGTATCGGCACGCTCAGGCTGACTGTTGTTCAGGCGACGACGAACGGCCACGGAGCGGTCGGACCTACCGCAGATTCGATGTCTAGAGCGACGACCCAGCTTCCTTCGGTGTTGACGATCGCGGAGCGAATCCGAAGAGAGCAAAGGAGTAACCAAGCCGCTGTCGCTTCGCCTGTTGCCTTCATCGGCGCCGCACGAGGTCGGGCGTCGCGGAGCGCCGAAGTCGAGGGCGCTACAGCGCAGGCAGCAGGACTTGGGAACGCAGGGCGTCGGGCGCTTTTGGCTCGAAACTTGTTCCGCCGCTCGGGTTAGCTCGAACGAGTGGACCCGCGACGGCCGACGTCCGAATCGGTGGCCTCCGGCTTCATAGGGACGACAGCACTTCCTATCCGAGGAGCGCGATGCCCCGTCGCATTCCAGATCACTCAGGAGGGGTCTTTCATGACCAAGTGCCATGGCCGATCACCAGATGCCGTGTCCCGTACGAAGGAGAATCAGATGTTTAGGCGCAAAGCACCGCTCGTGCCGCTGGGCACGGGTCTCATCATCACCCTAGTCAGCTTGTTTGTCCTCGCTCTCCCGGTGGCCTCGAGCGCTCAGGTTCCTGGCGCCAGCGTTACCGTCTGTCAAGTGACCGGAGGCGCAAGCGCCCCGAACTTTGCCGAGGTCCAGGTCTCGGTTGACCAGGTTGCGGCCTACCTCAACCAGTTCCCGGGCTCCTTCGTCGGCGCCTGCCCGTCGGGCGGCGGGGGCTCGGGCGGGAGCGGCAATCCTCCGCTCAACGGCGCGGTGACCGTCTGCCGTGTCAGCGGAAGCGCAAGCGCCCCGATTCTGTCCGAGGTCATCGTCGCGGCCGACCAGGTCGCGGTGTTCTTGAACCAGAATCCCGGCTCGTTCGTCGGCGCCTGCCCGGCTTCGGGCGGCGGCGGCAACGCCGGCGGCTCGACCGGGGGCAGCGGGCCGCTCAACGCGGTCGTGACGGTCTGCCGTGTCACCGGCAACGTCAACGCCCCGAACATCGTGCAGCTCACCCTCGGCGTCGATCGGGTTGCCGCGTTCCTGAACCAGAATCCTGGCTCCTTCATCGGCACGTGCCCTGGGCAGGGTGGCACGGTGACGCAGGGACCAGGTCGGATCCTCGGCATTCCGGTGGGGGCTGCGCTCACGATCTGCCAGGTCACGACGAATGCGTCGGCTCTTCGGTTCGCGCAGGTCAACGTGGCAATCGACCGCGTGGCCGCATTCCTGAACCAGAATCCCGGCTCGTTCGTCGGTCTCTGCCCGAGCTCGGGCGACGCGAACGGGACGCTCGGTAACGAGCCGCTCGGCTACGTGACGATCTGCCGGGTCACCGGCGATGCCGACAACCCGCTGGCGCCGGTCACGATCCGGCTCAGCGAGCTCGGCGTGTACCTCACGCGGGCGGGCACGGTCGTTCCCGCTCCGACCGGCGGGTGCCCCGCTTCGGGCGCCACGTCCGGTGGCGGTGGCGGTGGCAGTGGGAGCGGCAGCGGTGACGGAGGAGCTGGTGAGCCTTCGGCCACGACCACTGGTCAGACCACCACGGTGGTCGTGCAGACGACGCCGAACACCGTCGTCACGGCCACTGGCGCGGGGGTCAAGGCGTCTGCCAAGAGCAACAAGAAAGGCAAGGCGACGTTGAAGCTCAAGCCGAAGAAGAAGGGGATCGTCACCATCCGGGGGGCCGGAACCCGCGTCGTGAAGCGCCTCGGCGTGGTCTCGACGAAGCGGTCCGGAGCCAACCTCACCGGCTAACGGACCCGGCGAGTACCGGCGCCTCCACAGGCGAGGCGCCGGCACCGTCGCTCCGGGACACAAAGCAGGAGACACAGTGCCCCTGAACAACAGCACCACACAACGACTTCGCACGGCCGCATCGGTGTTTGCCGTCGCATGTCTCATCGGCCTCGTCGCGGCACTCGCC
>JACCVK010000233.1 GCA_013698195.1 Actinomycetota bacterium
GGGTAGGGCGAGGCATGCCTCGCCCCTACAACCTCTCCGGGTTCCTAGCGCTCGCCGGCTGCGAGCTCGCGCGCGCGCACCATCGCCGCCTGGATCGCGTTCAGGAATGCGGCGCGGACGCCAGCCATCTCGAGCTCGCGGATCGCTGCGATCGTCGTCCCGCCGGGTGAGGTCACCATCTCTCGGAGCTCGACCGGGTGCATCTTCTCGTCGCGTAGCTGCTTCGCCGTTCCGAACATCGTCTGCACCACGAGCTGCGTCGAGATCTCGCGCGAAAGTCCGAGCAGGATTCCCGCCTCGATCATTGCTTCGGCGAGTAGCGCGAAGTACGCGGGGCCTGAGCCCGAGACCGCGGTGATCGCGTCGAGCGCATCCTCGGGCACACGAACGACAGCTCCGAGGTGGGAGAGGGCCTCCTCCGCCAGATCGAGTTGAGCGGCGCCTGCGTGGGCGCCGGCGCAGAGACCCGCGATTCCCTCGTGAACCGTGGACGGAGTGTTCGGCATCGCTCTGACGACGGGCACGCCTGCCGAGAGCCGCGACTCGATCTTCGCGGTAGTGATCGCGGCGGCGACCGAGAGCACCGTCTGCTCGGGAACGATGTGCTCGCCGACCTCCGCGAGCAGTGCGTCGAGATCCTGCGGCTTCACGGCGATCACGACGAGTGCAGCGCCGGCTGCGGCGTCCCTGTTCGAGAGCGTGGCTTCGATTCCGTGCCGCTCGCGCAGCTCGGCCACGCGCTCCGCGCGCCGCGCGGTAGCGGCGATCTCTCCGGTCTCGCGCCAACCCGAGGAGAGGAGCCCGGTCACGAGAGCCTCCCCGATCCGCCCGGCCCCGAGAATCGCGATCTTGCGCTCGTCGACCATCGCGAGAGTCTACGAGGCGACCGGCACGGCTTCTATCCAGTGAATCAGCTCTGCCTCGCCGAGAGGTGGAAGTCGTGCGTAGAGGGCGACCGGGCTGCCGTCCGGGGCGATGCCGCTCACGCAGCCCAGCGAGCGCGGGCCAGGCGAGCGCGATCCGCGCTCGCGCCGGACACGAGCCCCCGCTTGACCCCGGCGAGCAGGAACACACTCGCTAGCCCCTGCCACTTGCCGTACGGCTGGAGGAACTCCGCTGTCTGCGCAGGCTCCGGCCAGGCTCCCCCCCGAGCCGCGAGGAGCTTCACGAGACCGAGGTCGCCGACCAAGCCCGCGTCGTAGCGACCCAGTCCGTGGAGCGCGATGACGCCGACGCTCCAGGGACCGATCCCGCGCTCGCGGCCGAGACGCAGAAGCGCTGTGTCGGGCGTCGAGCGGAGCGCGTCCAGGTCGATCGTTCGGACCAGGCGGGCGAGCGTCGCGGCGCGGCTCGGGGCGAGGCCGCAGGCGGTCAGAGCGGCGGGAGACAGCCGCGCGAGTGCCTCCCGCGACGGCGGGGTCTCGCCACAGGCCCGGAGGACCGCTCGCTCGATCTGGCGAGCGCGGCGCGACTGGACGAGCTGACCGCAGACGGCCTGTACCACCGCGTGCGCGATCGTTGCTCGCCGCGGCGGCCGGAGCCCACGGAGCGAGCGGACCGAGGCACCGAGCAGCGGGTCGCGCGCGAACTCACGATGGAACTCGCTCGTGTCGTCGTCGAGAGCGAGGAGGAATCGCGCCTCCTCGACTGCGACCTCGCATGATGCTCGCACGACGACGGTTCCGTCCGGGAGCTGCCGTGCTTCCGCCCAGCGTCCCTCGCGGAGATCGGCCCTCCACTCTGTCGTCCACGTCGTCAGCTTCAGCGAGTAGGGGCCGCACGGACGGAGGCGTGCCTCGACCATCGCGGCAGCCTACGTGCCCGCGCGGAGCCGATACTTACTCCCGTGCGACTGGCCGACGCGGTATCCATGCGTTCCCGCAGGCGCAAGCTTCAGCTCTTTCTCGACGAGCTGCGGCCGACCGCCGAGACGACCGTCCTCGACGTGGGGGCGGACGAGCTCGGCTTCGGCCAGTGCGACGGCTGCGGAACGCTCAACTTCTTCGAAGAGCTTTATCCGTGGCCGGAACAGGTCACCGCGCTCGGACTGCACGAGGGCGAGCGGTTCGGCAAGCGCTTTCCGCACGTCCGCTACGTGCAGGGCGACGCGCTTGCGCTCCCGTTTGCGGATGGCGAGTTCGACATCGTCTTCTCGAATGCCGTCATCGAGCACGTCGGTCGCCGTGACCGCCAGCGGCGATTCGTCGTGGAGGCGCTGCGCGTCGGTCGGCGGGTCTTCATCACGACCCCGAATCGTCGCTTCCCGCTCGAGGTGCACACGCGGCTCCCGCTCGTGCACTGGCTACCCGACCGGCTCGCGCACGCGTCATACGACGCGCTCGGCAAGGAGTGGGCGAACGAGATTCACTTGGTCACGAGCAGGAGCTTCCGTACGCTCTTCCCGGGACGCGTCCGCATCGTGAGCCTCGGACTGACCTTGGTGGCCATTGTCGACTGACCGCGTAGCGCGGCTCGCGCTCGTCACGCTTGTGGTCGGCCTCGCCCTGCACAACACGGCGATGGCCCAGCTCTGGGAGCTCGGCGTGCGCGGTGGCTTGCTCGACGTCTTCGCAGCATGGAAGGAGGTGCTGCTCCTCGTCGCGCTCGTCGCGATCGCGTGGCATGTCCGCCGGCTCCCGGCCGTCACCGCTGCGGACGCCTTCGCCGTTGCGTACACCGTCATCGTGCTCGCCTACTGGCTCGCGCCGCAGAGCTTGCTCGACGGGGATGCGACAGCGCGCGGAGAGCTGCTTGCGTTGCGGCATCACCTGCTCCCGGTTGCCGCTTACGCGCTCGGCCGGATGCTGGCGGAGGTCTGGCGGAGCGAGCGCCTCGGTCTGGTCATCGCACTCACGGCAGGCGGGGTCGCGGTGATCGGCCTCGCCGACCTCGCGTTCGTCTCGCTCCAGGCCTGGCGCGAGTCCGGCGTTCCGGGCTGGTTCCGCGAGCAGCTCGGACTCGAGTACGAGGGGCTCACCGGCTTGCCCGAGAACTGGGTGTACAACACGGGAGACGAGCTGAACCCGATCCGCCGCCTCGTATCGACGTTCCTCTCGCCCCTGGCGAGCGCGTACGCGCTCGTTGTCGCGCTGATCTACGTGGTGAGTCGCCCGAGTCGCTGGTGGACCGTCGTGCTTGCGTTCCTCCTCTTCGCAGGGTTGCTGTACGCACACACACGCGCGGCGATCGGCGCTCTCGCCGTTGGACTCGTCGTCCTCGCGGCCGTTGAACGGCGAGCCGGCCCCGCCGTGCTTGCATTCGGCGCGGTCGCGATCTCGGCGGCGTTCTTCCTCGCCTATCCGAGCATCGGCCCGTCCACGACCTACACGCAGGAGGAGCTCGAGTTCCTCCGCCAGAACGCCGAATCCGAGCCAGGGTCGAGCACGGATCCGTTCTCTCCTTCCGAGTCGTCGCTCGCCAGCCACTGGCGCAACCTCCGCGACGGGGTCGAGGTGATGCTCGAGCATCCCCAGGGATACGGGCTCGGCAACGCAGGCGTCATCGCGAAGCGCACCGGGGTCGAGATCAAGGCCGGTGAGTCGACGTACGTCGAGCTGGGCGTCGATTCCGGGATTGCCGGGCTGGCCGCTTTCGTCCTCTGGAGCGTCTTCGTGCTGCTCGGCCTGCTCCGCAAGGAACCCTGGGTCGGGGCCGCGTTCGCGGCAGTTCTTCTCCTCGGCCTGCAGACGGACGTCATCGGGGTGCACTGGCTGGCCGTCGCGGTCTGGGCCGCCGCGGGCATGGCGCTCGGCACGAAACGTGGAGAGCCTCCACCGAAGGCGCAACCCGAGCCGTCGTGAGGTGAAACTCCTGCTATCGTCGTGCGCGTCAAGTACTAGAGCGAGTCCGGTTTGCGCTTTTGCATGCGCGCTTCCTTACCCGTTCGTGAGTTTGGTGAAGGAGGTGTTTTTATGGCAACCGGAACCGTCAAGTGGTTCAACGACAGCAAGGGGTATGGCTTCATCACCCCCGACGAAGGGTCCAAGGATCTGTTCGTGCACCACAGCAACATCGCTGGTGAGGGCTACAAGAGCCTTTCCGAAGGTGCGCGCGTCGAGTTCGAAGAGCGCGAGGGGCAGAAAGGCCCCGAGGCGACGAACGTCACCGCTGTCGCCGGGTAGCACCCGGGAGGACGTCATTGCGTGGCCGCTCGAGGCGGCCACGCACGTCCATCGAGCAAGGAGTCCGGGATGGCAGTGAAGGAAGAGAAGCTCGAGGTCGAAGGCGAGGTCATCGAGGCACTGCGGAGCCAGATGTTTCGCATCCGCCTCGACAACGGCCATGAAACCCTCGGCTACATGGCCGGGAAGATGAAGCGCTACCGCATCAGGATCTTCCCCGGCGACCGTGTGCGGATCGAGCTGTCCGCGTACGACCTCACCCGCGGCCGCATCGTCTACCGGCTCAGCTGAGCCGGCCCGCGCGGAAGCAACCGGGCGGTTACCGGCCGTGTAGCGGCGCGAACGACGCGACGCCGAAGGCAGCCGCCGAGGCGAGCTCGCGGAGGGCACCGAAGTCGACGCTCGCGACTCGGTCGCAGGCGCGGTGGTAGCAGGCGTAGTCGCCGGCATAGAGCCCGCCGACGGGAATCCCACGTTGTGCGAACGGGGCGTGATCCGAGCGGCCCTGGATATCGATTTTGCCTGCGCTCGTACCGCTTCTCCCGAGGTACTGGAGCCAGCGCGCGACATAGCGGTCGTCCCCGTACACGCCGTACTGGCGCGACGGCGAGCCGACGACGTCGAGGTTGAGGTAGCCGACGACCTTCTTTCGCGCGACGGTCCCCGCGTACGCGCTCGAGCCGAAGAGGCCGAGCTCCTCTGCACCCCAGAAGGCGAAGCGTACCGCGAATGGGCGGGAGCTCTTCCGAAGCACGCGCGCGACCTCGAGGGTCGCCGCGACACCGGTGCCGTTGTCGTTGATACCGGGGCCTGCGGGTACCGAGTCGAGGTGGGCACCAACCATCAGCACACGAGGGTCGCGTGGCTGCGCATCCACGATCACGTTCCGCGACTTGGCTTGCCGCGTCACGGTCGCGAGCTCCATCTCGACGATCGCGTCCGGGGTCGCTGCGAGTTCCTGTCCGATGCTGCGCGCGATCCCGGCAACGGGAATCGCCGTTGCCTGCGGATCGCCCAGCGTGCCGTCGAACGACCCTGCCTCGGAGTTGAACACGAGCAGCGCGACGGCGCCCGCTGCCCGCGCGTTGGCCGCCTTCACGGCAAAGAAGCACGTCCCGCGCTCTGCGAGAGCGATGACGCCCCGAACTGCGCCGAAGTCGTCTCGAGAGCAGCCGTCGCCGCTTTCGACCACCCTGGCGCGGATACCGCCCTTGGGTGTCGACGGTGAGTACTCGAGCGCTTCGAGCCGGAGCTCGCGCTCGATGGGCGCGAGCTGCCTTCCGCGCTCCAGAGTCTCGAAGTAGGCGAGGTACGGGAATGCGGTGACCTGCGGCTTGTAGCCGGCGCGGCGCAGCTGGTAACTGACGTAACGCACGGAGGCCGCGTACCCGGGAGTACCCGCCGCGCGCGACCCACCGTTGCGATCTGCGATCCGCTCGAGTGCGCGCAGGTCCTCGCGCATCCGGGCGAGTGAGAGCGCGCGTGGAAGCTGCTCGGCGATCGCGGCGCGCATCGGTGGCGTGGCCGTTGATCGTGCGCCGGCGGCGACACCCGTCGTGGCCACCACGGCGAGGCCGGCGAGCGCCAGCACGAACGAAGCAACGCGTCCGAAGCGGACGGTGCCGCGAGAGCCGGTCGGTCGCACGATCACTTCAAGGAACTGTGACGCCCACGCGGCAATCCCGTTTGCCGTGGCGAAGCTAGGCTAACTGGGAGATGGGCCACGTCCTCGACCCACGCGTCGACATCGGGCACGTCCACCTGAAGGTGGCGGACATCGACCGCGCCCTCGCCTTCTGGCGCGATGTTCTGGGCTTCGAGGAACAGGCGCGCATGGGCGACCAGGCGGCGTTCATCTCCGCGGGCGGCTATCACCACCACATCGGGCTCAACACCTGGGAGTCGAAGGACGGCTCGCCGCCACCGCCGGGCCGGACGGGCCTCTACCACGTCGCCGTGCGCTTCCCCGGCCGGCAGACGCTCGCCGAGGCCGTCCAGCGGGTGCTCCAGGCAGGCGTCCAGCTCGACGGCGCTTCCGACCACGGCGTCAGCGAGGCGATCTACCTCCGCGATCCGGACGACAACGGCGTCGAGCTCTATCGCGACCGGCCGCGGGAGGAGTGGCCACGACAGCAAGAAGGCGAGTCGATCGCGATGTACTCGCGGCCGCTGGACGTGCAGGCGCTGCTTGCGGAGGCGGCTGACTGATCGCACTCGGCGGCGTCATCGCCGCCAGCTCCGGCTCTGCCTAGAGCGTCGGGTCGGCTCGCTCAGGCACCCGCGGCGACACGGGACTTGTTCTCGACGTAGGTCTTCAGGCCATCGAGCTCGTCCTCCGTCGAGCGTGCCATCGAGCCCTTGAGGAACGGCGCACCGACACGGGCGAGAACCGACTTCGGCTCGAACGTCCAGTCGAACGTTACGTGCGTGCCGCCTTCCGTAGGCGCGAGAACGAGCTCGGCCTCGAAGCTCGCAGCCTTCCAGCTCCCGTTGATGCCCAGGCGACGCGGAGGTTCGAGCACTGTGACGACGTCCTCGAGCTCGATCTCCCGGCGGCCGAAGCGTAGGACCTCGCGGATACGTGAGCCCACCGCGAGCGGCTCGCCGTCCAGCGGCCGGAACTCGACGAGCGCCGGTCGCCAGGCTGTATGTGTCGACGGGTCGGAGATCACCGCCCACACGTCGTCGGGCGAGGCGTTGATGTCGATGTGCTCGGTGATCCGCAACGTCGGTCCAGCGTAGCCTCCGCAATCGGTGTGCGGCGGCGCCGGAGTGTCAGCTATACCTCGGAGATCGCGAAGTCCAAACCTGTGGAGCAACTCGAGCGGGTCGTCATCCGCTTCGCAGGCGACTCCGGTGACGGCATGCAGCTGACGGGGGATCGCTTCACGAGCGAGACCGCCGTCTTCGGAAACGATCTGGCGACGTTTCCCGACTTTCCGGCGGAGATTCGTGCCCCCGCGGGCTCCTTACCGGGGGTCTCCGGGTTTCAGGTGCACTTCGCCGATCACGACATCCTCACGCCGGGCGACCAGCCGAACGTGCTCGTTGCCATGAATCCCGCTGCACTGAAGGTGAACATCGGCGACCTCGCGAAGGGAGGGACGGTCATCGTCAACACCGACGCCTTCTCGGAGCGCAACCTGCAAAAGGCGGCGTATACGGCGAGCCCACTCGAGGACGGGTCGCTCTCGGACTTCCACGTCCATGAAGTCGCGCTGTCGTCGATGACGATCGAGGCGCTGAAGGAGGTCGACGGGATCACCTCCCGCGAGGCCGAGCGCTCGAAGAACTTCTTCGCGCTCGGGCTCATGTCGTGGCTCTATCACCGGCCGGTCGAAGGAACGCTCGCGTTCATCGAGTCGAAGTTCTCGAAGCGCCCCGAGATCGCAGAGGCAAACGCGAAGGCCTTCAAGGCCGGCTGGAACTACGGCGAGACGTCCGAGGACTTCGCGATCTCGTATGAGGTCGCTCCGGCGCCCCTCGCACCCGGCACGTATCGGCAGATCTCCGGAAACACGGCGCTCTCGTACGGGCTCATCGCCGCGAGCAGGCTTTCAGGGCTGCCGCTCTTCCTCGGCGCGTACCCGATCACGCCGGCGTCCGGCATCCTCGAGGAACTCGCGCCGCTCAAGCACTTCGGGGTGAGGACGTTTCAGGCAGAGGACGAGATCGCGGCGTCCGGCGCCGCACTGGGGGCCGCGTTCGGCGGCTCGCTCGCGGTCACGACGTCTGCTGGCCCCGGCGTGGTGCTGAAGTCCGAGACGGTTGGGCTCGCAGTGACTCTCGAGCTGCCACTCCTGATCGTGGACGTCCAGCGCGCCGGGCCGTCCACCGGTATGCCAACGAAGCCCGAGCAGGCCGATCTCCTGCTGGTCATGTTCGGCCGGAACTCGGAGTCGCCGGTGCCCGTCGTCGCCGCTTCGACGCCGGCGGGCTGCTTCGACGCTGCCATCGAGGCCGCCCGGATTGCGATCAAGTACCGGACGCCGGTCTTCCTGCTCTCGGACGCGTACCTCGCAAACGGCTCCGAGCCGTGGCTCATTCCCGACGTGGACTTGCTTCCGGACATCTCGACCGAGTTCGCGACGACGCCGAACGACGGCGAGCGCTTCCTGCCGTACAAGCGCAACGACGAGACGCTCGCGCGCCCGTGGGCGCTTCCGGGTACGCCCGGGCTCGAGCACCGCATCGGCGGCCTCGAGAAGGAGACTGAGACCGGCAACGTCTCGTACGATCCCGACAACCACGACCTCATGGTCCGGTTGCGCGCGGCCAAGGTCGCAGGGATCGCCGCCGACATCCGCGAGCTCGAAGTGGACGACCCGGACGGCGCGGACACGCTCGTTCTCGGCTGGGGCTCGACGTACGGTGCGATCGGCGCGGCGGCTCGGCGCGTGCGTGCCAGCGGGCGAAAGGTCGCGACGGCGCACCTGCACCACCTAAACCCGTTTCCCCGCAACACGGGCGAGATCGTGCGTGCGTACGACAAGGTCCTGGTCCCGGAGATCAATCTCGGGCAGCTACGCATGCTTCTCCGCGCCGAGTACCTGGTCGACGCGATCGGTTACAACAAGGTGCGAGGCCGGCCGTTCCAGGCGGCCGAGCTCGAAGGCGCGATCATCGTGCTGGTGGATTCATGAGCCTCGCCTCCGGTTTCTCTTGGCGCTCGACCAAGGACGGCCGAGTCCTGATCGATTGGCGCGGACGCACGGTGACGACCCTCGCCGGCAAGCGCGCGGGGCGCTTTCTCACCGACGTCGAGAGCGCCGACGAGGAGGGTACGCAACTCCTCCTCGCGCGAGTCACCGGCAACTTCAAACGGGGGAACGAACGATGAGCGGGAGCGGCAACGGACACGAGCTCGTGCAGCTAACTGCGAAGGACTTCAAGTCCGACCAGGAGGTGCGCTGGTGCCCGGGTTGCGGCGACTACGCGATCCTCAACGTCATCCAGGGGTTCATGCCCGAGCTCGGGCTCGCGCGTGAGCGGATCGTCTTCGTCTCCGGAATCGGCTGCGCCGCCCGCTTCCCGTACTACATGCAGACGTATGGCATGCACTCGATCCACGGCCGCGCACCCGCGATCGCGACGGGACTTGCTGCGACGCGGCCGGATCTCTCGGTCTGGGTCGTGACGGGGGACGGCGACGCACTTTCGATCGGCGGGAACCACCTGATCCACGCACTCCGCCGCAACGTCAATCTCAAGATCCTGGTCTTCAACAACCAAATCTATGGGCTGACGAAGGGCCAGTACTCACCGACCTCCGAGCGTGGGAAGGTGACGAAGTCGACGCCTATGGGCTCGCTCGACCATCCGTTCAACCCGCTCTCGGTCGCGATCGGCGCGGAGGCGTCGTTCGTCGCGCGCGCGATCGACACCGACAAGAAGGGACTGACGGACGTGCTCGGAGCTGCGACGCGACATCGCGGCTCCGCATTCGTCGAGATCCTCCAGAACTGCAACATCTACAACGACGGCGCGTTCGCCCACGTGCGCGAGCAGAAGGAAAACCGGATCTACCTCGAGCATGGGTCGCCGATCCGTTTCGGTGCGGAGGGCGAGAAAGGCGTCGTGCAGGACGCGGACGGGTCCGTGCGCGTGGTCGACGTGACGGACGTCGAGGAGGGAGAGTTGCTCGTCCACGACGCGCACCAACGCGAGCCAAGCCTCGCGTTCGCGCTCTCGCGCATCACGTTCGACACCGACGAGGCTGTGCCGCTTGGGGTGTTCCGCGCCGTCGAGCGAGCGGTGTACGACGATCTCATGAGCGAGCAGCTCGAGGTGGCGAGGACGACGGCGGGCAAGGGCGACCTCGAGGCGCTGTTGCACTCGGGCGACACCTGGACCGTCGGCGGCTGATCCGCGCTACGCCCAGGCTTTACGGCGCAGGCTTACGGCGACTGCTCGAGAAACCGAACGACGCGTTCCGCGATCTCCTCGCCCTTTTCCTCCTGGAGGAAGTGACCGGCACCCGCGATGATCTCGGCCGGACCGGCGCCCGGGATGCGTGCTGCCAGGCGCTCCGCTGCCTCCGGCGTGAAGATCGGATCCGAGTCCGAGAAGAGGACTAGCGTCGGCTTCTCCCAGCGCTCCATTGCGTCGCGCACCTCGAGCATCTTCGCGGCGGACGGGTGCTCGAGCTCGGTCGGGACGAGCTCCGGGAAGGCGAGCACGCCCGCCTTCGACTCCGGCGTCGGGAACGGCGCGTTGTAGCCGTCGACGACGTCGTCAGCGAGCTGCGTCACGCTCGAGATCCGGACCAGCTGTCCGGGGATGAGCTCGCTGCCGACGCGCCGCAGGAACTCGCGGAACCGAAGCCACTCCTGAGACGGAGCGCTGCCCGCCCCGATGCCCGTGTTGAGGATGACAAGCCGCGCCACGCGATATGGGTGGTCGACCGCGAGCCGCAGACCGATCGGCCCGCCCCAGTCCTGGACCACG
>JACCVK010000260.1 GCA_013698195.1 Actinomycetota bacterium
GGCGCTCACGGTAGGCGGCGAGCCGCTGAGCGGTGCATCCGCACTCTTGACCTGGGTCGCCGCGGCCGCCACAGGGGCACATGTTCATCGTCCCGACGAGCTGAAAGCGCGCCGGGAAGATGGCATGACCGCCCGTGCGGGCCATCGCCGAAACGACGCCGTCGCTGACATCGCGAGACCCGTCGGCCTGACGCTGAGAGTCCCGAGGGCGTCGAAGGAGCACCTGCCATCAGTTCGAGACGACTGTCAACTCATCGCGCCAGGCCGTATCTCTTCGAGGCGAGGCGCTTGCCGTTGTACTCCGCGAACACGGTCACCTTGCCGGCCACGACCATGCTCGGCGCAATCCGCACGATGATGTTGTCCCAGGTCAGCGGGTAGAAGAACATCTCGCCGCAGAGCTTCCCGCGCTTCTTCGCTACGCAGAGCTTCGTGTTGCCGAGGTTGAGGATGTCAAGGATGCCCTGCGTCGTCGGGGGCTTGACAGTCAGCGTGATCCAGTACCTCTTGCCGACTTTCAGCCGCGTGGCGACGCCTGTCGTGTCGTAGCCGTTGTAGCCCTCGGCCTTGATCGCGAGGTTGACGTTCGGTGCGGGTGGCGGCGGGGGCGGCGGGGGAACGGCCTTCACGATCGTCGCAGTGGCCGACCACTCCGGCCCGGCACCGAAGTCGCACTGGTATGCCTGAACGCGAACGTAGTAGGTGCCGGGCTTGTCGAGACTCGCGCTGGACGACAGCCACGAGGTTTGGTTGTTGTCCAGGATCGCCCCGTCGATCACGTTCTCGCTGAAGAACGAGCCCGTCGCTCCCGGTCTGCGGCGAGTTCGCCACGGCGAGGACGTTCGAGCACCAGCCCGGCACGAGGGTCCAGCTCACGGACGGGTGCGTTCCTTGGGCCTCCGCGCGTGTGATGACCACGCTGCCGCTCTGCGCCGAGGCTTCTGCGACCAGGGCGAGCGCCGCCGCAGCCAGCGCGAGCAGTCCCGCCGTCGCGACGGTGACGATCCCTCGACTCACGCTTGCAGACTGATCCGCTCCGGGCGACGTGTCAATCCTTGCGCTCCGGCCTTTCAAACCCTGATTGATGGCGTACTCTGCTCCGATGCCTGGGTTAGCTCGAGGGAAGCGAGGGAGATCCGAGAATGGGCAGCCGCGGCGGGCCGGCGGGAGATTGCCCACCGGTTCTATCGCGTCGAACAGTCGAATGCGGGCGACTTCCTTCGCAGCAAGCCGCCGTTCATTTGGCGATGGCGGGCCGCTGCTCGGCGGCGGTCTCATGCGGTGCGGCGTTTGTGGCGCGGGCCTCGTTCGCTCTGCGACGAAGTCCCCGAGCGGCAAGCGGTACGACTTCTGGCGCTGCTCGTCGGCCCTCTCGGGCCACGTCACGGTCAGCGACCGGAAGGTGACACCGCCCGTGCTCTCCGAGGCGCTCACACGGCTCTCGGCGTACATGAAGACGAACCCGGGCACGTACGTGGCAGCAGAGGTGCCGGAGGAACTGACTGACGCGCTCGACCTGGCGCAGTCAGAGATCGAGGAACTGGATCGGCAGTTGGCCGATAGCGAGATCCCGGCCACGATCTACTCGAAGGCGATGTCCAAGGCAGTCGAAGATCGAGACCGGCTACAGGCCGAAGTTGACGGCCTCGAGTCCGACACTCGGAAGCTCTACCGCTCGAGCGATCTCGAGGTTCTCAGTGCGGCGCAGGACGTCTTCATCGCGCTCACCGAGCACCTCGACACCAGCGGAGAGTTGAGCGACACGCTGGACGCGCTGGGATACGCTGACAACGTGCCTGCAGTGCGGAACGTCCTCAAGCGGTTCCTTGGGCCGGTCACGATTCGGCCAGCCTCGGAGGGCGACGAGCGGATCCTGTTCCAGGCGGCGTAGGCTGTACTGCTACTCCGTACACTTTGTGAACACCCTGTACATGCAGAGGGTGCTCGACTACTCGGCTCTCGAGGCCGGGCTCGCGTTCCTCCCGTTCACGGCGGGGATCATCATCGGCGCCGGCCTCTCGCAGCGGCTCGTCCCCAAGTTCGGCGCGCGCGAGGTGCCGCTGGCGGAATGCCCATGGCCGTCGTCGGCTTGCTGCTCTTCATGCGTCTGCAGTCGGACGGGTCCTACGTGACGGATCTCCTGCCTGGAATCATGCTTGCCTCGATCGGGATGGGCCTGACATTCGTGCCGATCACCCTGATCGCGACGAGCGGCATTCCGAACGACGACGCGGGCCTCGCGTCAGGGCTTTTCAACACCTCACAGCAGGTGGGAGGCGCGCTCGGGCTCGCCGTTCTCGCAACGCTTGCGATCGGTGCAACCGACGAAACGCTTGCAGGGGTCGGCGGCGAGCCGCAACCGGCAGACCAGGCGCAGGCGCTCGTCGACG
>JACCVK010000262.1 GCA_013698195.1 Actinomycetota bacterium
GTCGGCGTCGTAGTGCAGGAGCGCGACCCCCGCGGACTCGGCGGCGGCCGCGATCAAGAGGTCAGGATGCTTGACGCGGCGATGGTGCAGCCCGCCGTGGTGCGCCAACCGCTCGTGGACGTCGAGCGCACGACGGAACTCGACAGGACCGATTGGGCACTGGGGCAGGTGATCGAGCTCGAGCCGCCGCGCGCTCAGCTCCGGGCCGTTGCGCGCAGTGTGTAGAAGCTCGAGCTTGACGGCGTCACACGTGGCGATCTGGCGCGTCGCGACAAGACCGTCGAAGGTCGACCGGACCTCCGGCAAACGGCGCGACGCGAACCAGGCACTGGAATCAGCGAGTTCGGTCATCCTCGGCGACGGAGCGCGGCCGCCGCATTCGTTCGAGGTCCTCGAGAGTCATGTCCCCCAGATCCCACTCCGCGAGCCGCTTCAGCGCGTCCAGTCGGATCACGTCCTCGAGCGCCTTGTGCACGGTGTCGGTCGTCCCATTCGTCGCGAGGATCTGTCGCGCATGCGCGACGAGATCGAAGTCGAGGTTGAGCGAGGTGCGCTTGATCATGTCAGTATGCCTCCCTCTTGAGAGCAGAAGCATACAAGAGTGTGTCAATCGCTCATATGAGACTGCGCTAGCGAGCGGTACCCGCAGGCCACGGGTGCTCGGAGACCACGGGCTCGACGACCTCGACGCCCCACCCCGGGCCGGCGGGGATACGAAGCTCGCCGCCCTGGATCTCCGGCACGGCCGTCACGAGCTCGTCCCGCCAGGGGACGTCGTCCACGTCGAATTCGAGGATGCGTGCATTCGGAATCGCAGCGCACCACTGAGCGCCGATGAACGTGGCCAGGTGCGAGTAGTAGTTGTGCGGCGCGCAGTTGACCTCGAACGTCTCGGCGAGGTCCGCGATCTTCTTCGCCTGGTGAAAGCCGTTCCAGATGACGTCCACCGACGCCACGTCCAGGGCAGCGGCCTCGAGGAACGGGCGGAACGCGCGCGCGCCATACAGGTTCTCGCCTGAGCAGATCGGCATCGGCGCCCGCCCACGCACGACGGCGAGCGCCGCGGGATCGAAGAGGTCCACCTCGAGCCAGAGGGGGTCGAACGGGTCGAGCGCTCGAGCAACGCGGAGGCAGCCTTCGGGCTCGAGGTTGAAGTTGAGGTCGACGATCGGCCGCGCCTCGCCGCCGGTGCCGAGACGGAATGCCTCGAGCAGCCGCACGAGCGCGTGCGCGATCTCGTCCGCGCCGAGTGATCCCCCGCCCGAGTCAAACCCGGGCATGAGCACAGCCGGCTCCTCGCCCGGGATGACGATGTTCGTCTTGAAGGCGCCGTAGCCGCGCTCGACCACCTCGCGGCCGAGCGCCTCGACCTCGTCGTACGAGGCGAGCTTCCGCGTCCCGGTCACCTCGAAGGCACGTGCACGTGTGGTCCCGCAATGAGACCAGTACACCGGGATCGTCTCGCGCGTCGGCCCACCGAAGAGCTCGTAGACGGGGACCTCGAGTGCCTTCCCTTTCAAGTCGAGGAGCGCGTTCTCGATCCCGCCGATCGCTTTTGCGATCACCGATCCCGGGCTCTGCCGGGTCGCGCGGTAGAGGTCCCAGTAGATCCGCTCGACGGCGCGGGGATCCTGACCGACGACGAGCGGCGCGAGGTCCTCGACGATCCCGGCGAGTCCGCGCGGCGACCCGTGCGAGTCGGTGATCTCAGCCCAGCCGACGAGACCGTCGTCAGTCGTCGCCTTGAGGAAGATCCACGGCCGCCAGCCGGCGTCGCAGAAGAGCGTCTCGAGGCTCGCGACCTTCATGACCGCGGAGCATACGAGCGCTCGCGACGGTCAGTCCAGGAGACTCCGCCACGACGCGCGTCCGCGTCGTCTGAGAGCCTGCGCGCGACCATGTCGGCCGAGCCACCCGTACGTCCGGGACTTCCGAGGCCGGTGTACGCGATCGCCATGGCGACCGCGGTGCTCGTCGCATTCGCATCCTGGCCGCTTCCGCGCATCACGCCGGACGCGGCCGTCTACCTGACTGGTGCGGAGGCGATTGCGGACACGGGCCGCTACGAGAGCTGCATACGCGATGTGACCGAGTACGCACCCGGCTACCCGGTAGCGCTTGCCGGCCTGATCGTCGCCGGGCTCGACGCACCCGACGCCGCGAGCCTCGTGAACGTGCTCGCGGCGGCTGTGCTCGTGCTCGCGGCCGCCGCACTCGCGCTGGCAAGCGGCCTCGGGCGAACCGCTGTCGTCGTCGTCGCCGGCGCCACCGCAGTCGCCCCGGTCACGCTTCGTAACGGCGCCGCCGCCTGGTCAGAGCTCACCTTCTCCGCTGTCTTGGTTCTCCTGTTGTTGGTTGCACTCAACAACGACCGCGGCCTCGAAGTGCGTCTCAACCGGAGGCTTGTCCTCGCTCTTGTCCTTGCGTGGGCGCTCTTGCTCGTGCGCTACTCGGGGCTCTTCGTGCTCCCGGCGCTGGCGCTCTCCGCCTGGCTCGGATCCCGGCACGCCTCGCGGCGCGCTGCGAGAACGGCGCTCTTCACCGGTGCCGTCCTCTCCGTTCCCGCGCTCTGGTATGCGCGCAATCTCTCG
This sequence comes from Actinomycetota bacterium, assembly GCA_013698195.1. GTDB lineage: Bacteria > Actinomycetota > Thermoleophilia > Gaiellales > Gaiellaceae > GMQP-bins7. The sequence continues at coordinate 2,592 of JACCVK010000262.1, forward strand.
CTCGGTTCCGGCGCCTTCGGATCTCGATCCGAGTCCCGGTTCTCAGTCCTCGAAACACTCGGTCAGGTTCCGGATGGCCTTTCGAGCATCGTGCTGCCCGTCGACGTGCCGGCGGTCGTAAGAATCGCCGTCCTCGCCCCGCTGCTCGTGGCCTGCTTTCTCGCAGTCCGGCGCCCGTTCGGCGTCGCACAGGTGGTGCTGTTCACCGCCGTCGCGACGTACGTCGCCGGAGTCGCCATCGCGGCGACACGCACGCTGCTCGACGGTGTCGACGCACGCCTCCTGTCACCCGTGTTCGTGCCTGCCGCCGTGCTCGTCGCGCTCGGTGTTTGTGGTTACGGGGGACGCATCTGGCCATCGCTCCAAAGGGTGTTGCGCGGATATGCCGTCGCCCTGATCGCGTGCATGGCGCTCATCGCTCCCGGTATCGCCTGGTACCTCCACGATGCCGAACGCACGCTCCGGCTCGACTTCCCGGTGGACTGCGCTGACTGGCCCTCGCGCTACGAGGGCCTCGACGCCCCTCCGTCGTAGGCGTCGTGCGCGACCAGAGGAAGGGTCGCGCGCCCGTTCGCAACGAGCCGCTCGGCGCGCGCCCAATCCTCCTCATCGTCCACGTTGAACCCCTCGTAGCCTTCTGTGAGAAACGGCGCGACGACACGGCCTTCTCGCGTACCGGTCTCGCCGACGACCCGCGTCCACGCGATCTCGAGGGCGCTGTTCTGGACGTAGACCGGCGGGAGCGCCTGGTATTGACCCGCGTGCCAGGCGACTTCAAGGTGCGACTGATCGAGAACGGGGCGCATGGTTCGTCCGTCGTCCGCGAGCACCCACGTCTTGCCGGGATGCTGCTTCACGGGCTCGACGGCGCGAATCGAGTCGGCCTCCGGCGTCGCGAGCAGTTGCTCGTAGCCGCGCCGTACCGTGCCGGGCCCGCGGAACGGATTCGTGGCGCGGATGATTGCGAAGACGTCGTAGCGCTCTTCGAGCCGCTCGAGCGTGTCGCGAAGCCACTCGACATCCGGTGACGTCGAGGTCGCGTACTCGGCGGGACGGAGGAACGGAACCTCCGCGTCGTAGTGGCGCGCGACGGCGGCGATCTCCTCCGAGTCCGTGGAGACGACGACCCGTTTGAAGATTCCACTCTGACGGGCTGTCTCGACCGCGTACGCAAGCAGCGGATGACCGGCCAGGACCCGCACGTTTTTTCCAGGCACTCGCTCCGACCCCGAGCGGGCGGGGATGAACGCGATGGCGCTCGGCCTGGTGGTCTTGGGCGCCGTGTCGCCGGACGCGGTCACTCCGGCTCCGACACGATGTGCGCCGAGGCGTTCTCGAAGAGCTCGGCAAGCGCCGGGCACGGCACTCCCAGTCGCTCGCCAGCACGCACGACGGAGCCCGTGATCGCGTCGAGCTCGGAGGGGCGGCCCGCTTCGACGTCGCGGGCGGTCGACGTGGTCAGGTCGTCGTCCAACTCCCTGATGATCGCCCACTGCGTCGAGGGAAGCAGCATGACGCCATCGGCCACCGCGATCGCACACGCCTCGTCGAGTGCATCCTCGAGCACGCTACGCCAGGCCCGATCGTCCAAGAGCTCCCCGAGTGTCCGGTGCGAATACGACGTCGCGGCAGCGAGGACCGCGAGCCGGGCGGCCTTGTCCCAGAGGACGTGCTTCTCGCTTTCGCCGATCAGGACTTCGAACGCCCCGCGGTCGAGCAATCTGGCAACACTTTCGAGCTCGTCGAGCGGAAGATCGCTGGACGCGATCGAGACGAGCGCAGACTGACTCTTCTGGATGATCTGCACCCGCCCGACCCGATGCGCCTCGAAGCGCGAGATCGTGCCGGCGGCGACCCGCGGCCCGAGCCGCTCGCGCACCGTGTCGACGTGCTCGAGCCCATTCAGGAGCGGGATCACCACTCCGTCCGCAACCGCGGCTGGATCAACCTGCTCGAGCGCCTCCTCGAGTTGATACGCCTTCACGGTGACGAGGAGGACGCGAACCGGTTGCGTCAGCTCCTCACGTACCTCGACACGCGCGCCGAGCGGCTCCCCGCCGTCCACCTCGAGTGAGAGACCGGAGAGCGCAAGGATGCCGGCCATGTCCTTCCGCGGGATGCACACCGTATCGACGCCCGCAGCAGCCAGATGAACGGCGAGCGCGCCGCCCACAGCACCGGGGCCAAGGATCGCGACGGTGTCGTTCACTTCATGTAAGCGCTGGGTCGGAAACGAGATTCACGACCTTCCAATCGGAGTAGACGTCGAGCGCCTCGACCCCCGCCTCGCGCCAGCCCGTTCCCGATTGCTTCACGCCCCCGAAACCCATGTGCGGCTCGGAGCCGTGCGTGCCCGCGTTGATGACGACGACGCCCGCCTGCACCCTCTCCGCGAAGCGCAGGGCACGGTGGAGGCTGGCGGTGTGGATCGCAGTCGTGAGCCCGTACGGTGAGTCATTCACGACGGCGATCGCCTCTTCGAGATCGCCGACCCGGTGAAGGATCGTCACGGGGCCGAAGAGCTCGGTGCAGGCGATCTCGGAGTCAGTGGCTGCGCCTTCGAGCACGGTCGGTGCGAGATGCCAGCCCGATCCAGCGACTCGCGCACCGCCGCACAGCACGCGAGCTCCTTGGCTCACCGCGCGCTCGACTGCACCCAGGATCCGCTCGCGGCTCTCCTCGCTTCTGACAGGCTCGGCGGGCAGCACGGCGGCCTCCTCGACAAGCCGTTCGGTGAACTCGTCGTAGACCTCGTCGAACACGACGAGCCGGCTCGCGGACGCGCAGCGCTGACCAGCGTTGGCGAAGGCGGCCTGGAGGGCCCAGCGCACGGCGTTCCCGAGCTCGGCGTCGTCGCAGACCACGAGCGCGTTCTTGCCCCCGAGCTCGAGGCAGACCTTCGCAAGCCGCCGGCCGGCCGTCTCGTTGATCCAGCGACCCGTGGTCGCGGATCCCGTGAAGCTCACGAGGTCGACGTCCTCGTGCTCGACGAGCGGAGCGCCTGCCTGTTTGCCCGTGCCCTGCACGATGTTGAGGACGCCGGGTGGAACTCCGGCTTCTGCGGCTAGCTGTCCGAAGAACCAGGCGGACGCAGGGCTGTGCTCGGATGGCTTGACGACAGCCGCGTTCCCGCAGAAGAGCGCGGGGAACGCCTTCCACGCCACGTTCGGCAGCGGTGTGTTGAAGCTCATGATCAGGCCGGCGACGCCGAGCGGCTGCCGGACGGTGAGCACCGTGCGCTGCAGCACGC
>JACCVK010000269.1 GCA_013698195.1 Actinomycetota bacterium
AGGTCCTGCCCCTGGTTCCAGCGCAGGAGGAGCTGCTGCACCGCGAGGCCGAAGAGGCCGATGCACGCCATCGCGACGAGCCAGGGCACCACCCACTCGAGCGTGCTCACCTCGCCCGACTGCAGCCCGAATCCGGATCCGGTCATCCGCTGCTGCACTTCGTACGCGACGTACCCGCCGAGGAGGTAGAAGGCGCCGTGGGCCATGTTCACCACGCGCATTAGCCCAAAGATCAGCGAAAAGCCGCTTGCGACGATGAAGAGCAATCCCGCGAAGGTGACGCCGTCGAGAACCGTGTTGATGAACGCGGCTGGATCGTCAAGAGCCGAGCCGAAGTTCGTGGTGCGCCAGTTGCCTCCCCCGAGCTCCGGAACCGGATCCGCGATGACGAGGACATACAGGATGCCCCACAGGACCAGCCCGCCCGCGACGAGCTTGGGCACCAGCTGAGCGACGCCCCCGTAACGGAGTCTCTCCACCACCAGCCCGGCGACCGTACCAAGCGGCCGTTGCGCTTTCAACGAAGAACGCTCGATAATCGATTACTTCCAGGCGCTGCTAGCCGCGCTCCGGAGGCGCACCCGCAGCGCGTCGTCCTGGAAAAATCGTGGCGTGGGTGCGAAGACCGTCACCATCGCCGAGCGCGACGGAGCCCTGCTCAGGCACGCTCGAGGCGAGGATCTCGACGCCGTCGATCACCTGACCGTCGAGGGGTACCGCGCGATCCAGGAGAGCTACGTCGACCTGGTCGGGGCCGAGACGTACGACGCTGTGCGCCACGAGCCGCAGCTGTCGTGGGAGGAGCGGAAGTGCGCGCAGAACAGGCAGCTCTTCGACACCCACCCGGAGCGTCTGTGGGTGCTCGAGCGGGAAGGCGAGGTATTCGGATATGTCACGTTCTGGCTCTTCCCCGAGCAGTCGTATGGGCACATCGACAACAACGCCGTCGACACCGACGCCGCGGGACAGGGGTGGGCGACGTTCATGTACCGACACGTCCTCGACCATTTCCGCGAGCTCGGCCTGCGCTTCGCGCACGTCGACACGGGACTCGACGACGCGCATCTTCCCGCGCGTCGCGCGTACGCGGCGGTGGGTTTCGATCGAGCCGTGCCGGTCGTCGAGTACTGGCAGGATCTCTCGCTCCGAAACGCCGGCTCGACGCCGGCCGACTGACGTCGGGCTAGCCGCGCTCCCAGGCCAGGCCTGCGGCCAGCACGACCTCGTCCCGCGGCGCGATGAGCTGCATGTTTCCGATGGCAAGTCCCGCCCAGCCGACGAGGTTCACCCAGCGCAGGAACGACGTGAGCGGGAGCCGAACCTCGAACTCGTCAGCGTCCTCGGGCGGAAGCTCGACTGCATAGCACGGGCTCAAGTACAGGTCGACGTCGGGCTCCAACCGGCGCCACTTCTCGATCGCGCGGTACGCGGCGACCACGTCGTCCGGATTGATGTTCTGGGCCGACTCCAGCTTCTGGCGCATGACGTCGCCGTACTCGTCGGCCCGCATCGGAAACGTCGCTGCATGCGACCGTACCGCCTCGTGCTGGAACTGTGGCCACGTGTCCGCCTCGGGATCGGGAACCGACGCTTCGACCACGCGCGCTCCGAGACGCTCCAGATCCGAGACCCAGACCTCGGCCGCGTCACTCGTCTCGACGACCCGTCCGTCCCCGATGCCGGGGGGCTCACGCATGAGCCCGACGGTGAGCCCGTCGAGACGAGGCTCCGGCACCGGCTGCTCCGCGAGCACGGACCACATCGTCGCGACGTCGGCGACGGTCCGAGCCATCGGCCCGGCCGTGTCGAGTAATGGAACGAGGGGGAAAGTGCCCTCCATCGGGATGAGCCCCCACTCGGACTTCAGCCCTACGGTCTCGCTGGCGGCCGCCGGGAGCCGGATCGAGCAGCCGGTGTCGGTGCCGAGCGCGAGGTCGCACAGACCCGCCGCGAGCGCGGCGGCCGAGCCGCTCGACGAGCCACCCGTCGTCTTCCCCGGATACGTGGGGTTGTGACACGTCCCGTACCACTGGTTCTGTCCGAGCACGCTCCAGGCGAACTCCGGCAGGTGCGTCTTGCCGACGAGGACCGCGCCGGCAGCGAGCAAGCGCTGGACGGCGACGGCCGTGCGGTCGGGAACGTGGTCGGCGTAGATCTGCGACCCGTACGTGGTCCGGATACCCGCAGTGTCGAAGAGATCCTTGACGCCGAGCGTGCGGCCCGAGAGTGGCCCTGGCCTTGGCTGGCCATCGGGCTCGACTCGCGTGATGAATGCATTGAGC
>JACCVK010000279.1 GCA_013698195.1 Actinomycetota bacterium
TCTCCGTGATGCGCGCGACGAGGGCGCCGCGCGGCGCATCCGCCATGTCCGTCGCAAAGTGAAGGTGTGCGAAGTACCCGACGCGCGTCAGCACCTCCTCGATGCGCTCACGCTCGGCGATCGCGTCGGCAAGGTCCGCCGCCGAGAGCTCCGCGACCTTCCCGTAGTAGCGCTCGCGAAACGCAGCCGCAGCGGTCTCCGCCTCCTCGATGTGCTCGTCTAGTCGTGGATCGTCACTGCCCTCGTACAGGTCGGTGAGGTCCCACGCGACGTCTTCCGCACCCGTCAGCTCTGTTGTCGTCATGGCTCGGACTTTACGTGACGGCTTCGAGCAGCCGACCGCCTACGAAAACGCCTTCCTGGCCCTCGAGCATCAGGCAGACCCTCATAGCTCCGACGCTCTCGTCACCGGGCGTTGACAGACGAACCGCTCGCAGACGTAAACGGCAGTCTCGCCCTCCACGCGATCCTTCCCGGCGAGCAGCGGCACCTCCTCGCTCGGGCCGACGGCGACGACCGCGCTCGGCTGGAACGGCGCGAGCGCGGCCCGCGCGACGGGCGAGTTCACATCTCCGGCGACCGCGATCTCGCGCGGCGGGCTGAACCACAGGTCGAGCCCCGCGAGCGCCCACGCGAACGCGCCCGGTGCGCGGCGCACGGCCGGCTCGACCAGGCGGAACACCCCGACCGCGAGCCGCTCGAGCTCTTCGTCGCCCCAGAGCCGCGACAAGCGCAAGAGCACCGAGGCAAGCATCGAGTTCCCGGAGGGGATGGGCGTGTCCTGGAGATCCTTTGTCCGTGGGACACGCTCGTCGCCCACCGCGGCGAGGTAGAAGCCGCCATTCGCCTCGTCGGCGAAGAGCTCGACCGCGAGCCCGGCAAGGCGATGGCCTTCGAGCAACCAGCGGACCTCACCCGAGGCGAGATGCAGCTCGAGGAGGCCGCACGCGACGTTCGCGTAGTCGTCGAGGAAGCCATACCCGCTTGTCCTGCCCTCACGGAGCGAGCGGAAGAGTCTGCCGTCCACGTCCGAGAGCGGCCCGAGCAGGAACTCGCCGAGCTCGCGTGCGGCGGCCAGCCAATCGTCGCGCTCGAGTCTGCGCGCCGCCTCGGCCAGTGCAGCGAGGGCGAGGCCGTTCCAGGAGGCGAGCGCCTTCTCGTCGCGGAACGGCTGTGCGCGCTTTTCACGAACCGCGAGAACTCGCGCTCGCAGTTCCCGCTCGAGCTCGCCGCGGACGATGAGCCGGCCGTGCTCGAACGGCTCGAGGAGGTCGCTCGGGATCCCCACCTCTTCGGCCTCCTCCGGCGTCCAGGTGTACGTCAGTCCCTCGACTCCCTCGGTGTCGGCGTCCTGCGCGGAGGCGAGGCCGCCGCCGGGTAGCGAGAGCTCCCGGAGCATGTACTCGACCGTCTCCTCAGTCACCTCGCGATAGCGCTCACGGCCCGTGACGACCCATGCGTGGAGGTACGTCGAGGCGAGGAGCGCGTTGTCGTAGAGCATCTTCTCGAAATGCGGCACGAGCCAGCGCTCGTCGACCGAATAGCGGTGGAACCCTCCCCCGACGACGTCGTACATGCCTCCCGCGACCATCCCGTCGAGCGTCGCAGTCACCATTGCGAGCACCTCGTCGTCCGACCGGCGAAGCAAGAACTCGAGAGTGGAGGCAGCGGGAAACTTCGGCGCGCCCCCAAAGCCGCCGAACCGGCGATCGAACGTTCTCGCGATCCCGCGCGTCGCCTCCCCGAGGATCGACTCGGTCAGCGGTTCCCGCGAGGGCGGAGTCCGGGCGATGCTCCGGAGCGCCTCATCGATGCGTCCCGCTTGGCGGTCGACGTCGGCGCGACGCTCGCGCCACGACTTGGAGACCGCCTCGAGCACGTCGCGGAAGCTCGGAAGGCCGTGGCGCGACGCGGGCGGAAAATACGTGCCGGCGAAGAACGCCTTGCCCTCCGGTGTCATGAAGACGGTGGTCGGCCAGCCACCGCTGCCCGTCATTCCGACCGTCGCCTCCATGGTCACGGCATCGACGTCGGGGCGCTCTTCGCGATCGACCTTGACGTTCACGAAGAGCTCGTTCATCAGCGCTGCAATGCCGGCGTCCTCGAACGACTCATGGGCCATGACGTGGCACCAGTGGCACGAGCTGTAGCCCACGGAGACGAGTAGCGGCTTGTCCTCCGCGCGGGCGCGCTCAAACGCGTCGTCTCCCCACTCGAACCACTCGACCGGGTTCTCCGCGTGCTGGAGCAGGTACGGGCTGGTCGCGTCGGCCAGACGGTTCACGCCCGGAGCGTACGTTTCTAGGTCAGCGTCAGTACGTCAGGACGCAGTCGCACTCGACCGCGAGCTCCACGAGACGGGCCGGCATCGCGAGCTCGACCGGCTTGCCCTCGATGTCGGCCTCCCCGAGCCCGCGCACCTTGGACAAGGATGGACGCCACGGCGCGAGTCTGTCAGATCCGCTGATCAGCTGCCCTTGCGTCCCCGATAGTGCCTGACGACCTCGACCAGCAGGCCGAGCGCAATCGCGAACGCGAGCGCGATCCCGACTCCCAACAGAGGGTGATCCTCGAACGTCTTGCCTCCGAAGTAACCGAGGAGCGTCGCGTACGTCGCCCAGATGACGCCCGCGATGACGTCGTAGACGATGAAGCGGCGCCACGCGAACGTCGGGATGTACCCGGCCGAGAAGGTAACAGCGGTGCGGCCGCCCGGGATGAAGCGGGCGATGATGATGATGTACGCGCCGCGCTCGTCGAGCATGCGCTCAGCCCAGTCGAGCCGTTGCTGCGCCTTTTCGCTACGGAACCAGCGCTTTACCGTCCGCTCGCCGACCAGGCTCCGGATTCCGTACGAGATGTTGTCCCCGAGAATCGCCCCCGCGGCCCCGGCCAGGACGACGAGCGGCAGCGCCAGGTCGCCGGAGCTCGCCAGGTTTCCGCCGACGATGACCACCGTCTCGCTGGGCACGAGCGGGAAGAACGCGTCGATCACGGCGACCCCGAAGATGACCGGATAGGCCCACCACTCCCCGGACACCAGATCGACCAGGCGATCGAAGTCGAGCCAGTCGGGCACGCGCGCATCCTCGCAGGCGATGATTGCCCGGTGCCGTTCCTCCCTCTAGCCGGGATGCGTGTCGTCGACGTCACGACGTCGATCGCGGGTCCGTTCTGTGCGGAGATCCTCGGCGCGTTCGGCGCGGATGTCGTAAAGATCGAACGACCCGACACCGGAGACGACGGCCGGGCGTGGGGCCCGCCGTTCTGGAACGGCGAAAGCGCGATGTTCCTCTCCGTGAACGCCGGGAAGCGATCACTCGCCGTGTCGCTCTCGGACGAGCGTGGCCGAGACGCGGTGCTGCGCTTGGCGGACCGTGCCGACGTCTTCCTCCAGAGCCTGCGGCCAGGGCTCGCCGAGCGACTCGGGCTCGGAGCAGAGGTAGTGCGGGCGCGGAACTCGAAGCTCGTGTATTGCTCCATCGGTGCCTACGGAAGCGTCGGACCGCTACGTGAGGAGCCGGGCTACGACGCGCTCATGCAGGCGGCGGGCGGCCTCATCAGCATGACCGGCGAGCCCGGACGATCAGGCGTACGTGTCGGGTCATCACTCATCGACATGGGGACCGGGATGTGGGCTGCGCTCGGCGTCGCCGCCGCGCTCCTCGAGCGCGAGCGCACAGGCGAGGGCACTGCTGTCGACACGTCGCTCTACGAGACGGCGCTCGCGTATGTCGGCTACCACCTCGTCGGGTACCTCGCGGACGGCACCGTGCCGTCCAGGCAGGGAACGGTCTTCCCCATGGTCGCTCCGTACCAGGTGTTTCCGACCCGCGACGGCGAGCTCATGGTCGCGGGCGGCAACGACCGCCTGTTCGCGGCGATCTGCGCCGTCGTGGAGCTGCCGGAGCTCGCGGAGGACGAGCGCTTCCGAACGAATCCTGACCGCGTGCGAAACCGCGAGCAGCTCGTCGCAATCCTCTCGGAGCGGCTGCGGAGCCGCACGACGAGCGAATGGCACCAGGAGCTCACACGCGCGGGCGTCCCGGCGGCCCCCGTCGCCGATGTCGCGGATGTGGTGGCCTCCGAGCAGACGGCCGCGCTCGAGATTCTCCAGCCCCTTCCCCACCCGCGGATTCCCGATCTGCGGCTGGCCGCCTTGCCTGTGTCGTTCGCAGGCGAGCGCGCGAGCCACCGGGCGCCGCCGCCGCTCGTCGGGGAGCATTCGGCCGAGGTGTTGGGCGAGGCCGGCTACTCGGAGGACGAGATCTTTGAGCTCGTGGCAGCAGGAGTCGTGCGGCTCGGAGCGGTGGTCGAGTGAGCAGCCGGATCGCTCTCGCGGCACTGGTCGTCGGAGCCGTGGTTCTCGGGGTCCTCGCCGCAACGGACGTCGTCGATGTCTCCAGGGCGACCTGGGTCGGCCTCGCGCTCATCGGTATGGGCGCCGCGATCGCGCTCTTAGGCCGGCGAGTGCTGCTCGTCGTCATCGGGTTCCTGGTCGCGGCGCTTGGAGTGCCTGCGCTGCTCGTCGACGACAAGCTCTTCGAGGGCGGAGTCGGCGCGAGCACCAAGCGGCCCGAGTCCGCGTCCGAGCTCGAGCCGTTCCGTCACGTGGTCGGGAGCCTGACCGTAGACCTGACCGAGCCGGGCCTCGAGCTGGACGACGTCACGGTCGAAGCGACCATCGGTATCGGCGACCTACTCGTCCTCGTCCCCGACGGCACCGACGTCATCGTGGATGCGCACGTGTGGGGAGGGAAGGCCGAGTCCAAGAGCGGCTGGAACGTCGACCTGACCTCGATCTCCGGCACCTCGGGGGCGCAGGAGCTCACGCTCGAGCTCGAAGCCGGGTTCGGGAACGTCCGCGTCCGGCCCTCGCCCTGAGCCGAGCCGAGCCGCGCCGCCCCTACTCGTACGAGATCGCCTCGAGCGGGTCGAGCTTGGCCGCACGCCTGGCCGGGAACACCGCTGCAACGACGCCGACGACGATCGCCGCGACCACGAAGATGATGAGCTGCGTCGTCGGGAACGAGAACGCGATGAAGTCGACCCGCGCGATGAGGAGCGCCGCGAGGACGAGCCCGAGCACGA
>JACCVK010000300.1 GCA_013698195.1 Actinomycetota bacterium
GGTCACGCCGTGACCTCGCGCGCGACCGCTTCGAGCTCCTCCCCTGGCCGGGGAGCCAGCATGAGGCACTGCTCGCGGAAGCGCGAGGACGCCTCGGTCCACCCCACCTCCCGCGCCTCGGCGACGAAGCTCGGCGTGAAGGCGATCCGGTGCATGACCACCGGAAGGAAGAGCTCGACGACGTCGACCGGGGTGACGAACTCGCGTCCGTTCAGGAGCGCCCACGAGCGCGTTGCCCGCTCGAGCGCGAGGCTCCCGCGGACGGAGGCGCCGATCGCGACCCCGTCTGCCATGCGGGTCGCCCGCACGAGCTGGATCACCCAGCGGCGGATGAGCGGGTCGATGTAGATCTCGTGCACGGCGTCGCGGAGGGCGTGGGCCTCCGTCAGGGTGACGACGGGCCGGAGGCGACGAAGCGGGTGTGCGCGCAGCTGGTCCTCGACGATTCGCAGCTCCTCGTCCTCGCCCGGGTAGCCGAGCGCGGTGCGCAGAAAGAAGCGGTCGAGCTGCGCTTCCGGGAGCGGGAACGTACCTTCCTGCTCGATCGGGTTCTCGGTCGCGAGCACGAGGAAGGGCTCGGGCAGCTCGCGCGTGACCCCGTCGATCGTCACCTGCTGCTCGGCCATGGCTTCGAGGAGCGCGGACTGCGTCTTCGGCATCGCCCGGTTGATCTCGTCGACCAAGACGACGTTCGCGAACACGGGCCCGGGGCGAAACTCGAAGTCGCGCTCTCGCTGGTTGAAGACCGAGAGCCCGGTGACGTCTGTCGGCTGGAGATCGGGCGTGCACTGAACGCGCTGGTTCGTAGCACCCTCGATCGAGCCCGCGATCGCGCGAGCGAGGATCGTCTTCGCCGTTCCCGGTACGTCCTCGAGCAGCACGTGCCCACCGCAGAGGAGCGCGGAGAGGACGAGCTTGATCTCCTCGGTCTTGCCTAGGACGACAGTCTCGATGTTGGCCAGCATGCGGTTCGCGAGCTCGACTGTGGGGCCGTCACCGGTCATGTGCGCACCGTCTTGCTGACCCCGGGGAGGTAGCACGGCGGCGCCTGCGAACGAGGCAGCACTGCCCGGAGAAGGGTGCCTTTGGGGACGGCGACGGTGAACTCGGCACCAGCTCCGCTGCTCGCGTAGTACCCACCCATCGCACTTGTCTCTGTCAAGACGATCGTCTTGAGAGTCACCCAGCGACTGCCCTGCTGGCGCTGGATCTGCACCCGCTTCCGCCAGAAGCTTCGCCTACCCCCGGCTGCGACGTACAGCTTGCGGCCAGATGGCCGCCTGACGAGCGAGACCCGGGCGCGCTGCCGAACCGTGGTCTGTGTACTCGAGGTCTCGTTCCAGACCGCGCGCAGGGTCGTGGTGATACCCGGGTAGTACTGGGTCGACCAGCCGCCTCCCTGGCGAGTCTCTGTGCCCTCGACCGCCCTGAAGAACGAGCTTCCACAGTCCTTCGCCTGGATGTCGACTGTCTCTCCCGCCTTGCCGTTGTCGACCGACCCGAACAGGTCGACGGCGGCGGTTCCGTCGGTGATGGCCGGCCGGGCGAAGATCGTCACGCGGTCCGAGGCCACCGCAAGGCGGTTGAGCTGGTGCTGGGCGGCGGAAAGCGCCTCGCGAGACGGCTCCCGAGCGCCGAAGTAGATCCGTGCGTCCACGTTGGTTCCCTTGACTCCGGCTCGGAGGCGGTACTCGCCGAGCGGGTGCGGAAGAAGTACGCCGCGTAGCGCTCGCGCAGCGCTCGAGATCTGCAGCGGGAGTGTCCGCACCTGATATCCGAAGTCGGCGGCCGGATCTCCCCGAGTCGTGAACGTCGCCGCGATCACGACGCCACGCGCCGGCAGCGACCCGAGCGTCGCGTAGGGGATGTCCTGAGGGTCGTCCCCAGGCCTCAGGGGCACGTTGGCGGCGATCGCGTGGGACGCGCCGCGCGCGTCGATCGTTCCCGACTGAACGACCGACCAGCCTCGTGCGGGCAGGAATCCCGTCCCGGCAAGACGTGCCTCTGCGTTCTCCGGAGCCGTCAGCGAGTTTCCGATGCCGAAGCCGAGGCCACTCCCGGCAACCAGCGCCCCGGCTGCGACGGCGCCTGTCACACGGAGACCGGATCGAGACTGGCCCCCAGCGGGTTTGTGCTGCGCCCCCGGCGGACCTTCGTTGCTCTCGAGTAGTCGGGCGATCTCGTCCAGGTTGACCAGGCGTTCGTCGTCAGCAGGCATCGGCGGTCTCCTCCAGGAGTGGCTTAGCAGCCACGGGGGCGAAGCCGTTCTCGCCGAGCCAGACGGCGAGTCGCTTCCGGGCGTCGTGCAGGTTGGACTTGACCGTGCCGAGCGAGCAGCCGAGAACCATCGCCGTCTCCGCCTCCGTGAGCCCAACGTACAGCCGAAGCACGGCGGTTGCGCGGAGCTTTGGCGGCAGCCGGTCGAACGCGTCCTTAAGCGCAGCCGAACGGTCGTCCGCAGGCTCAGCCGCGAGCTCCGGAGCGGTCGCGGGAGCTCGGCGCAGCGACAGATAGCGCTCTCGCCGTGCGACCTTGATCGCTCTCCTCGTGGCGACGCGAAGCGCCCAAGTCTTGACGGCTTCCGGCGTACGCAAGGCCGCGATCCCACGCGAGACGTCGAGCAGCGCGTCCTGGGCGGCGTCCTCGGCCAACCACGATCCAGAGCCCACGATCAGCCGTGTGGCCCGGACGACGAGCGGCTCGAGCTCGCGCAGCAGCTCGTCGAGCGCATCGCGGTCACCGGCGACGGCACGACGGGCGAGCCGGACGAGGACATCGTCGCTCTCCACGGTCACCTGGGAAGAGCACACCAGCGGCGAAAAGGTTGGGCGCCGTGGACTGAGAACCGGCGACCGGCTCACGTGCGCACTTGGCTCGTGCTCGCGACGTCGCACAGAGCAGTGATGAACAAACCGATGGCGACTCCGCTCCGCATCAGTCTTCGGTGCAGCGCCCGGCGGTGAAGAGACGTGCCTTGCCC
>JACCVK010000362.1 GCA_013698195.1 Actinomycetota bacterium
CAGCAGTCCCATGACGAAACGATCGGCCTCGCTGTCCCCGGCGACGAGGGCATTCGAGCGTGGGATCGACGGGATCGCGACGACACCGTCGATCGTCGAGACGAAGTTCGCATACAGCGTCGGCTCCGCGAAACCGAGCGAGCCGCCGTAGAGGGTCGCCAGTGCGGCCGGCAGCTCGGCAACGGGTAGCCCTTCTGCCTCGAAGAGGACCTCGAGTGCTTCCATCGAGCGCAGGCTACGCAGAAGGGGGCTCGAAGCGTCCGCCGGCGAGGCTTCGGCCCGAGTGCTCAGCCGGGGCCGCGCCCGAGCCGGTACCCCGCAAGACAGTCTTGTCTGCCGCCTTGCGCAAACGAGTCGACGGCCGACGTGCGACGTGCAATCTGGTGCCGAGCGTCGCGCCGCGGCACGGAGTCAAACCTAAGCGCAGCCTAAGAAACGCAACCTCCGTCCTCACGATTTCGTCATATCTCACATGCCGGACTCCAAGGCTCCCGGAACCCAGCCGCTCGCGCCAGGAACCCGCCCGATAAAGCGCCGCTGCGACCTCTGGTTGCGCGGATGACCGATCAGTGGATCAGTCTCGACTTCCGCCATCTCACGGCCCTGCGCGCGATCGCCGACGAAGGATCCTTCAAGGGTGCCGCGCGCGCTCTGGGGTACACCCCCTCGGCTATCAGTCAGCAGATCGCCGGGCTCGAGCGTGTGATCGGAGCGCGGGTGATCGCCCGCGAGCACGGGCGCCAGGCGGTCGGAGTCACGGAGCCCGGCAGGATTCTGCTCCGCCACATGAACGCGATCGAGGCACGCTTGAATGCGGCGAAGTCGGAGATCGACGCGCTCACCGAGGGAACGAGCGGCCCGCTGCGGCTCGGCGTGTACGAGAGCGTGGGTGCGCGTCTGCTGCCGGAGGTCGTCGGTCGGTATCGCGATCTCTTTCCCCGCGTGCGCGTCGAGGTCGACGAGGCGCTTTCCGATCTCGACCTGCTGCGTCAGGTCGAGCGTGGGCTACTCGATCTCGCGTTCACGCTGCTGCCGCTACCTCCCGGGCCGTTCGATTCGAAGCTCGTGCTCCGCGATCCTTGGGTTCTCGTCGCGCAGACCGGCTCGGAGCACGCGGCCCTACGGTCCGGCTGTCTGACTCTCCGCACCGTTGGCGAGCTTCCGCTTGTCTCGTTCCGCGCTCCTCGGGCGATCGACTCGGTGCTCGACCAGTTCCGTGCTGTTGGCATCGAGCCCAGGCTCGTGCTCCAGTCCGACTACAACGACGCAGTGCAAGAGCTCGCGGCCGCCGGTGCCGGCGTCGCGCTCATGCCGCGCTTGGCCGTGAACCCGCACGATGAGCGGACCACGACGGTCGAGCTGGGCGACCTTCTCTCGCCGCGAGAGGTCGCCGTCGCCTGGCACAGCGAGCGCATGGTGAGCGAGGCGTTCTCGACGTTTACGTCGCTGGCCGCCGAAGTCGGCGCGAGCGTCGAGGCCGTCGGTGCTGATGGTTCTGAGTGGCGGCGCTCCGCTGTTTCGTAAGGCCGGGCTTCGTAAGAGCCTAGGCTCCCCGTCCGCTCAGGGCCTCGCGGGTCCGACCAGGACATCCGTCCAGGCGGCAGACCGGACGAACTATCCGAGACCCTGAGCGACTCGGTGGAGGGAATGCGCACACGCTACTTGTGCGCAACACTCGAAGGGAATTAGGATCACTAATCTGCCGTTTGGCGATGATCTCCAACCACGCGATACACGAGATGAAATCCAGAGGAGATATTGCGTCGATTGAGTTAGTTCCGTCGTGTGATTCGAAATGAAGCAACGCTAATCACCACGGCTTGTCGACCTCCGTCTAACTACCTAGCCGATCGAGAACGGGGCGCAAGACTTGAGCGCGCAATTTCGCGTGTTCCGCACTCGAGAAGCGGAGGCCATAATCGGATGGAGGTTCAGATGCGTAGACGGACGATCGTGCTCGCAGCATGCGCGGCGGCGCTTGCCGCGAGCCTTGTCATCGGTCCGGCCGCGACGGCGAAGCCCGACGCGGCGCAGGCCGGAACAGTGGTCATCGGCGCCGACCAAGAGCCGGTGACCCTCAACTTCTTCCTCACGGAAGGGAACTCGTACACGACGTCGCTGGCGGTCAGCCCGATGCTAGCTGCGGGGATGATCTACGACCAGAACGCCAAGCTCGTTCCGTACCTTTTCGACGGCCAACCGAAGATCGTGAAGTCGAATCCACTGACCGTCTCTTTCAAGTACAAGACGAGCGCCAAGTGGAGTGACGACAAGGAAGTGACCGGCAACGACTTCGTCGCTACCTACCGGACGATCGTGAACCCGAACTGGGACATCACGTCTCGTGAGGGCTGGGAAGACATCGCGAGCGTCAAAGCGAAGGGAAAAACGGTCACCGTGACGTGGAAGAAGGGCCGTTCGTACGCGGCCTGGGACGCGCTCGTCGGTAATACGTCGCCGATCCCCGCCCATAAGGTGGCCGGGCAGAACTTCAACGACCTCTGGCGAAACTCGATGGACGTCGCCAGCGGCCCGTTCAAGTTCGTGAGCTGGCAGAAGGGCACGCAGCTCGTGATGTCGAAGAACAACGCGTTCACGGCCGGGCCCAAGGCCAAGCTCGATCGGGTCATCTTCCGGTATATCCCGTCGACCCCGTCGATCTTCCAGGCGCTCCAGTCGGGCGAGATCGACGAGACGGAGCCGCAAGCTCAGCTCCAGATCGTCGACATCCGGAAGAACTCGAGCTTCAAGGTTCAGTCAGGACCGGGCTACTTCTGGGAGCACATGGATCTTCAGTTCGGCCCGCAGGGCCACGCGGCGCTGAAGAAGAAGTACGTGCGTCAGGCCATCATCACGGGCATCAACCGCAACCAGATCAAGCAGGCCCTGTACGTCTCACCCGGCCTTGTGGCCTCGGCGAAGGACCTGCCGGTGCTCCAGAGCCACATCTTCAAGCCGTTCGAGCCCACCTACAAGCCGAACTGGGCGCGGTGGACCTTCGGCCAGAAGAAGGTCATCACCCTGTTGAAGAAGAACGGCTGCACCGGTGGCCCGAGTGCTCCGTCGGCGAGCAACAACGCCATCTGGAGCTGCCCTGGCGTCGGCAAGCTGTCGTTCCGCTTCACGACCACGAGCGGGAACCAGCTGCGCGCGCTGACCTTCGAGATCGCGCAGAAGCAGCTCAAGAGCGTCGGAATCGAGCTGATCCCGCGATTCGGCCCGTCAGGCACCGTGTTCGGCCAGATCCTCCCATCCGGTGACTGGGACATCTTCATGTTCACCTGGCAGGGAAGCCCGACGAGCTCGGCGACGAGCTTCGGCAGCTACGGCTGCGGCGGTGACCAGAACTACATGAACTACTGCAACAAGAAGGTCTCAGCGCTGCTGGAGAAGGCTCAGTTCACGCCTGACCCCAAGGTGCGGGCGGGGATCTTGAACAAGGCCGAGGTCCTCATGGCGGAGGACGTCCCCTCCATCCCGATGTTCGTCCGGCCAGGCTTCCTGATCAACAACAAGCGGGTGTCTGGGACGATCATCAACCCGACGAATCAAGGCTCGACGTGGAACGTCCAGACCTGGACGGTCTCCGCGAGGTAGGCGCGGAAGCGTAAGCCGCAGGCGTCTACCGCTGCCAGAAGGCCCCGTCCCCAGCTTTCCGAGCCGGGGGCGGGGCCTTCATCCCGAGAACTCGAGGCTTTCGGCGTTCCCGTGCACGTCTGAAAGCACAGCCACCCGGCGCGCTGCGGCCGCGCCTGCCACTCCGTCACACGCGAAGGCCGTCCGGGGTGACCGTGAGGGTCACCTCGTCGACGAAGCACCAAGCCCAGGACTCGCCCGACTCGGCGGAGCGGGCGATCGGGTGCTCCTGCTCGCGAGCGTGCCGGCTCGCATGTCGGTTAGGCGAGGAGTCGCAGCGCCCGACGTTCCCGCACGTGAGGCACATTCGGAGGTGGATCCACGAGCCGTCGATCTTCAGGCACTCCTCGCAGCCGGCGACTGACTCCGGTAGCTCGAGGACACGCGCCTGGTCGAGGTGGTCGCACGTCTTCACGACCCGCATCGTTGCATTCTCATAACTCTCGGGGTGTGTCTAAAGCGTCGAG
This sequence comes from Actinomycetota bacterium, assembly GCA_013698195.1. Classification (GTDB taxonomy): domain Bacteria; phylum Actinomycetota; class Thermoleophilia; order Gaiellales; family Gaiellaceae; genus GMQP-bins7. Next base: position 4,104 of record JACCVK010000362.1, read on the forward strand.
AATGGGGAATATGAGTGATCATCAAGTCGTTCTGAATCATGGTGCGCCGGTAGCGTCGTCGCCGTTCGAGCGAAGATGCCGAGGCGTAGATGAGAAGCGAAGCGCTCGTACACCGTGTCTGGTGGCGGGCGGAGAGAGGATGAAGTGACGAACAGCGTGACTTTTGACGGAGAACTGAGCGTTTTCCTGGATGCCGCCGAGGAGCGGGGTGTCGTAGGCGAGGTTGAGATCGAGACGCTTGCGTTCGAGCATGACCTCGACGACGAGGAGATCGTCGCCCTGCGCGCGGAGCTTGCTCTGCGCGAGATCGAGATCTCGTTGCCCGAGGAGCGACTCGACTCGGAGACGGTCGCTGAGGCGCAGCCGCAATACCGCGCTGAGCCAACGGTCGGGACAACCGACTCGCTAACGCTCTTCATGAACGAGATCGGGCGTCACGAGCTGCTCACGGCTGCCGAGGAGGTCGAGCTCGCGAAGCGCGTCGAACGCGGAGAAGTAGCCGCCAAAGAGCGGATGATCAACTCGAACCTCCGCCTCGTCGTTTCGATCGCGAAGCGCTACCAGGGACACGGCCTGCCGCTGGGCGACCTGATCCAGGAGGGCATCATCGGTCTGAACCGCGCGGTCGAGAAGTTCGACTGGCGCAAGGGCTTCAAGTTCTCGACGTACGCAACCTGGTGGATCCGGCAGGCGTGTCAGCGCGCGATCGCGAACCAGGGTCGGACGATCCGGGTCCCCGCACACGTGCACGAGCGGCGCGTGAAGCTCGCGCGTGTGAGCCGGCGGCTCGAGGCCGAGACCGGCCGCGCGCCGACGCAGGAGGAGCTGGCGGACGCAGCCGGCTTCGAGCTCCAGCACGTCGAGGAGGCACTCGGCGCGGTCGAGGCGTCCGTCTCGCTCAACCAGTCGGTCGGCGAGGACGGTGACGGCGAGTTGGGCGACCTCTTTGCCGATCCGACGTCGGTCGACCCGGTCGAGGAGGCTGACGACTCGCTCCGCGGCCAGGCGGTGCGCGAGGCTCTGCAGGCTCTGCCCGAGCTCGAGCGCCGCGTGCTCGAGCTTCGTTTCGGCTTCGGCGGCGAGCAGCAGTCGCTGGAGACGATCGAGCGCGAGCTCGGCATCTCCCGCGAGCGCGTGCGGAAGTTGGAGCGGAACGCGTTCGCGCGGCTCCAGGCCGAGCTCAAGAACGTCGTCGGCGCAGCCGCAGACGAGCTCGCAGACGCCGCCTGACCGAGAACGCGAACGGAGCCGTGCCGTTCAAGCCCACGGCTCCGTTCATATGTCGAGACGCTGATCCTCGAGAGGCTGGAATGTCGCTTGAGTCCAGCTGCGGCGAGCTTCAGTCTCCGTGCGGCAAATCAAAGCGGGCGATGATTCCCTCGTCACCGTTTTCGGGCACTGGTCGCTCGGGATGGCGCGTCGCGACCCAGGCAACGCCCTGCTCCGGGTAGGCGACGACATCGGGAAAGCGCTTCGTCGAGATGCCGAGCAGCCGCACCGGCTCACTCGTCGGGTTCGAGAACGTGTGCAGGCCGTCCGGGCCCTCGGGGAAGTAGACGACGTCTCCGGGCGAGAGCTCCTCGCCTTCCGGGGTGCGAACAGTCGGCGTTCCGCTAAGTACGAAGAACATCTCTTCAACGCCGTAGTGCATGTGCAACGAGCCTCCCGGCGATCCAGGCAGAAGCTCGGTCAAAGACGCGCC
>JACCVK010000363.1 GCA_013698195.1 Actinomycetota bacterium
CGGCAAGCACACCGACGATCAGACCGAGCAGCACCACGGCTCTCGTGCGTTTCATCACGTCCTCCTCGTGTCGTTGGTGATCGTCGAGACACTACGCAAGCGTTGGACGAACGGTTCGCCCGACTACAGTCCTCTCCATGGACGTCCGCGAGGTCGCCCCTGGCCTTTGGCTCTGGTCGGCTTACCACGAGGAGTGGAAGGAAAGCGTCGGCTGCGTCTTTTACCAGGCGAGTGACGGTGTCGTGCTCATCGATCCGCTCGTGCCGGCCGACGATGCCGAGCACTTCTGGAGGGCGCTCGACCGTGATGTCAAGCGAGCGGGCGACGTGCACGTCCTCATCACCGTCTTCTGGCACGTGCGCAGCACACGCGAGGTCGTCGACCGCTACACCGCCCGGCTGTGGGCGCCCACGCGTGCGCGCCAAGCAATCGAACGACGAGCAGGGACGGTGACCGACGCCTATCGGCCCGACGACGAGCTTCCCGGCGGCGTGCGGGCGTACCGGACCGGACGGGCGGCTGAGGTTGTCTTCTGGATCGATGAGCACCGCGCGCTTGTCGCCGGGGACGTGCTGCTCGGAGACGGCGAGGGCGGACTCCGAACGTGTCCGGAGTCATGGCTTCCCGACAGCGTCGACCATCCCAAGCTCGCCGAGTCGCTGCGCCCCCTGCTCGACCTTCCCGTCGAGCGCGTGCTGGTCTCGCACGGCGAGCCGGTGCTCGCGGACGGGCGAGCTGCACTCGCCGCCGCGCTCGGCGTGAAGTAGGTTCCGCGCGCGGTGCTCTGGCTCTGGATCCTCATCGGCGTCCTCGTCTTCCTCCTCGCGCTGGGCGTCTTCGGCTACAACCGCCTCGTCCGGCTGCGGAACGAAGTGGACACCGGGTGGGCCAACATCGACGTCCAGCTCCAGCGCCGGACCGACCTGATCCCGAATCTCGTCGAGGCCGTGAAGGGCTACGCGTCGCACGAGCGGGGTGTGTTCGAGGAAGTCACTCGTGCACGAGCTGCGGTACAGCAGGCAGGCTCGCCCGGATCGGCAGCCGAGGCGAACGACTTCCTGACGGCCGCGCTCGGGCGGCTCTTCGTCGTCGCCGAGGCGTATCCCGAGCTCAAGGCGTCCGAGAACTTCCTACGCCTGCAAGACGACCTGACGGACACGGAGGACAAGATCAGCGCTGCGCGCCGCTACTACAACGCGACGGTTATGCACTTCAACACGGCGGTACAGAGCGTTCCTTGGCTTCTCATTGCCAGGCCGCTCGGGTTCCGCGAGCGCGAGTTCTTCTCCGCGGAAGGCGACACCGCGGTGCCCGACGTCTCCTTCCCACGGTGACGCTTCAGCAGCAGATCCGCGCGAACCGCCTCAGGAGCCTCGTCGTCGTCGCCGGCTTCGTCGCGCTCCTCGCGATCATGGGCGGGCTCATCGGCCTCGTCTTCGATCCCTCGCTCGGCATCTTCGCGCTCGCGTTCGCCTTGATCTACGGGATCTTCGCGCTCATGCGGTCGCGAGCGATGATCTCGAGGCTCACGCACGCACAAGAGCTGTCGCCGAATGAGCTGCGTCCGCTCCGTCGTCTGCTCGAGAACGCGTCGATCGGTGCCGGCCTGCCGGTCACGCCCGAGCTCCGTGTCGTGGACGACCCCGCGCCGAACGCTTTTGCCGCCGGCCTGCGACCGAAGTCGAGCTACGTCGGCGTCACGACCGGGCTCCTGCGAACGATGCCCAAGCGCGAGCTCGAAGCCGTGATCGCGCACGAGATCGCACACATCCGCCATCGCGACACCTACCTGATGACGATGGCGACGATCTTCGCGGGGATCATCGCGCTCCTGGCCGACATCGGGCTGCGCACGCTCGCCTTCGGCGGCCGCCGAAGCGGAGGAATCATCGCGATCGTGCTCGCGATCGTCGGGCTCGTGCTCGCACCGTACGCCGCGCTCATGCTCCGGCTCAGCCTCTCCCGCAGGCGCGAGTTTCTCGCCGATGCGGGCTCCGCCGAGATTCTCTCGGATCCCGAGGCGATGGCCTTGGCTCTGCGCCGGTTGGAGCACGATCCGACGACCGTTCGCTATGCGGACGCGTCGACCTCGCACATGTGGGTCGAGAGCCCCACGGACCGGGTGGACACGACGCGCGGGTCGATCCAGGAGTTCTCGAGCTGGTTCAACACGCATCCGCCGCTCAAGGCCCGGATCGCAGCGCTCGAGGAGGCCGGCGGCTTCAGGCTCCCGGGCGAGTTGCCTGCGGATGTGGCATTCGCGGCGGAAATGGGTCTGTAGACCGAAGCACGACCGGCGCGAAAACGGGTCATCTTCCTCAGTTTCAATCGCCTTTCGGTCGATAACAGACGAGCCGTGAAGCTCGTGTCCTTCGGCCGGCGCAGCCGAGCCGCCGCCCGGGAGCCCCTGGGTCCGCTGGAGGCTGCACTCCAGCCCGCATGGGTGGACGGCCGCTGGCACGTTCCCGAGCGCTTCAACTTCACGCGCGACGTCGTCGAGGTCCTCGCGCAGGAGCCACGGCGCCGGGCGCTCATGTTTCTCGGCACGGACGGCGTCATCGAGCCGTGGACGTTCCAGCGGCTTGCCGAGGGTGCCGGCTTCTGGGCGGCTCTGCTGCGCGAGAACGGCGTCCGGCCCGGCGACCGTGTGCTCCTTCTGGTCGGCAAGACACCCAGCTGGATCGAGGCGATGCTCGCGGGCATGAAGCTCGGCGCAGTGACCGTGCCGTGCTCGCCAGACCTGCCGCGAGCCGCGCTTGTCAAGCGGGTCGCGAGCTCCGGTGCGAAGGTCGTCGTCGCCGAGCGCGTTCCCGCTGCCGAGGCGCTAGAGAGCACGCAGCGCGTCACGGTGCTCTACGTCGACGAGGCCCATGATCGCCTTCAGCGGATGTCCGGCGAGGAGGCGACGCAGGACACGGCAGCGAAAGACCTTGCGTTTCTCCTCACGACCTCGGGTGCTGGCGGCGGGCCATACGGTGTGGAGCACTCGCATGCCGCGGCCTTCGCCGCTCGAGCCCACGCAGCACACTGGCTCGATGCACGCCCGGGCGACGTCGTCTGGTGCACGGCGGACACCTCGTCGCCGCTCGCAGTCTGGCTCCTCCTCCTCGGCCCGTGGGCGCTCGGGGCGGAGGTTGTTCTCCATCAGTGTCCATTCGACGCGGAGGAGCGGCTCGACCTCATTCGCCGCTTCGAGGTCTCGGTCCTGTGTCAGAGCCCGGCCGAGTACCGCGCGCTCGCGGACACGGGAGAGAGAATGCTCAGCCGCTATCTACCGGGACACCTGCGCCGGATGGTGTCGGTCGGCGACTACCTGAGCTCGGATGTCGTCTCGGTCTTCGAGCAGGCCTGGGGATTGCCGATCGAGGACGGCTGGGCGCAGACCGAATGCGGCGTCGCCATCGGCCACGGGGCGGACGACGGACTCGAGAGCGGCTCGATCGGGCATCCACTTCCCGGATACGAGATCGCGATCCTCGATGAAAACGGCGCGGAGCTGCCTGCGCGGGTCGAAGGTCAGCTCGCGCTGCGAGGGCGCCCGCCCACGCTGTTCACGGGCTACTGGAACGCTCCAGAGGAGACCAAGGCCGCGTTCCGCGGGGATCTGTACCTCACCGGCGACCTCGCCTGCCGCCAAGAGGACGGGTCGGTTCGTCTCCTCGGCCGCGCTGCGGACGTCGTGACGAGTGGCGGACGCGAGTTCAGTCCATTCGAGGTAGAGCAGGCCCTCGTCGGCCACCGCGCCGTCGTGAACGCGGGAGTGGTCGGTGTTCGCGACCTCCAGCGCGGTGGGCAGTACGTGCGCGCATTCGTCGTACTCGCCCCTGGCGTCGAGGGCTCTGATCGGCTGGTTGCCGAGATCCGCCAGCATCTTCGCCACTCGTTGCCGGAGGAAAAGGTGCCGCGCGAGGTGGAATTCGTAGAGGCGCTTCCGATGGCGACCAACGGAACGATCCTTCGCTCCGAGCTGCGCAAGCGGACGGCGGTCGCTGCCGAGGGCTTGTGGTCGAAAGCACCTCGGCTCCCCGGAACCCCGGCGCCGCTCACGACGGCCGAGCCTCATGCCTCCCAGGGTGCGGTTGTCGACCAGGTCGAGGACGATGGGCCGCTCCCCGACTACGTCGTGCCGCGCTCGAAGACGTATGCCGCGTCTCTCGTCGACGACGTCGAGCCCACGTCTGAGCTCGCACCCGATGCCGAGGAGCTTCCGGACTACGTCGTGGTGCCCGAGCTCGTGCCCGAGCCGCTGCCAGAGCACGTCGTCTCGTTCTTGAACGCACCGCCTCTTCCGGACATCCCGATCGACCCGGAGCCTGAGCCCGAGAAACGGCCGGCACCGCGCACGGTCCCGATCTCGCAGGCGCAGGCAAGACCGCCCGCAACACAGGAAGAGTCCCGTCGCGCACCGGCACCCGAAGTCCCGACTCCGGCAGAGCCCGAGCCTGCCCTCGAGCCGAACACAAAGGCAAAGGCACGTACGAAGCCGATTCGCGACCCCGAGCCGCGCGCTGCGGCTCCTCCGGCTCCGAAGCCCGCGGCGAAGGTCCCGGTACCGCCCGTTATGCCGTCCGAGCCTGCGCCGGTGGTGGCCGAGAAGCCGCGCGAGAAGCGCAAGTTCGTTCCGCGACCAGTGGCGAAGAAGTCGGTCCCGAAGCGCCAGCATCCGCGCCAGCGCCTTCGGCGGGGGAGGAACCGCCCGAGCCTCTCACCTTGCCCGGGCCGGACGTCACGCCGCCGTCCACCCCCGACCCGCTTCCTCCGCCTGGTCCAGAGCCTGCTCCAGGACCCGTTCCAGACCCGACCCCGGAACCGACTCCAGAACCGAGGGTGCCCGAGCCCTCACCCCCACCTCCAGCGCCCGCTCCACCGCTACCCGCGCCCGGCCCGGATCCTGTCGCGCCGCTGACGCAGCGCAAGGTCGCCCGGAAGCGCGCTCGAGCAGTCGACGCCGAATCGCCGAACGGTGAGCCAAGGCGGCGCGGTCGAAGGTTGCGGAAGACCAAGCAACCGGCACCGGTGGCGGAGGACGCGTCCGTCGAACGGTCGGCTCCCGAGCCGGGCATGGAGAACCCCGACGTGGACTTCATCAAGACGCTCTCGAGCCGTTTGGACGCGTACAGCATCGCCGTCGACAAGCCGTCGAGCGAGAGCAAGACTCAGAGCTAGCAGCGCGCGCCTAGAGGGTCACGCGGCGTGCCGCCGGTCGATGCCTTCGAGCACCCCGGCCAGCTCTTCGAAGCTCGCGATGTTATGCCCCGGCAGGAAGCGATCGACGAACGGCAGCGCTGCGCGCATGCCTCCAGCAAGCGGCTGATAGTTGGGGTCGCCCTTCAGCGGATTCACCCACACGACCGCGTAGGCAGCCCTCGCCAGCTTCGCCATCTCGCGCGCCACGAGCTCGTTGTCCTCCCGTTCCCACCCATCCGAGACGACGACGATGACCGCGCCCCGGGAAAGCGCGCGCCGGCCGTACAGGTCGTTGAACTCCTTGAGCGACGCGCCGATGCGCGTCCCGCTCCCCCAGTCGACCGCGATGGCGTTCGCCTTCGCGAGCGCCGCCTCGGGATCGCGCGTCGCGAGGTCGGGCGTCACGCGGGTCAGGCGGGTTCCGAAACCGAACGCCTCGACGCCCTGACCCGTACCGACGAGCGCGTGCAGGAAGAGCAGAAGCGCCCGGGCATACGCGTCCATCGAGCCCGAAACGTCGCAGAGCACGACGAGCTTCCTCGGAACGGTCTTGCGCGCCTTCCACGCCTGGTCGACGGGATCGCCGCCGCAGCGGAGCGACTGACGGATGAGCCGGCGCATGTCGAGCCGGTCGCCACGCGGGTCGGCCGTCCTGCGGCGCGACGTCCGCCGGGGGCGCGTGCGCGCGAGCACGGCGAGCAGTCGTCGTGCCCGCTCGAACTCCTCGGCGGACATCTCTGCGAAGTCCTTCTCGCGCAGAAGCTCGTGCGCCGACGCTCCGAGCTCGAGCGGTGCGCCGTCGGGTCGCTCTCGGCCGTCGTCTCCGGGAACGAGCGCCCCGCCCGCAACCTTCTCGACCTGCTCGCGGCGCTGCTTCTCGCGAACGAGCGGCGCGACGGGGCCGCGTAGGAACCACGCGACGAAAGCGCGGTCGAAGAGCTCGAGCTCATCGTGTCGCGAGACGAGGGTCTGCCGCAGCGTGAAGTAGACGTCCTCCTGGCGCGTGAGATCGACCGCGCCGAGGCCGCGCACCGCGTCGGCCGCGCGACCCGGGCCGACCTCGATCCCGACCTCACGCAGGACGCGACCGAAGGTGACGACGTGACGGACGATCGCCGCTCCCGGCATGGGATCTACCCGACTACCTGCTGGCCGTCGCGCGGGCCTCTTCGATGAGGCCGGTGAGCGTCTCGTCGCGAACAGCTTCGATGTCCTCGCGGTACTTGAGCACCGAGCCAAGCGTCTGCTCCACGACCTCCGCGTCGATCTCCTCTCGGCCGAGCGCGCCGAGAGCCTGTGCCCAGTCGATCGTCTCCGCGACGCCGGGCGGCTTCGCCAGGTCGAGGGCGCGCAGGCCGCGGACGAATGCAGCCGCCTCCGCGGCGAGTCGCTCGGGGATCCCGGGAACGCGCAGCCGGACGATCTCGACCTCCCGCTCGAGCGAGGGATGACCGATCCAGTGGAAGAGCGCACGCCGCTTGAGTGCGTCGTGCAGCTCGCGGGTTCGATTCGAGGTGAGAACGACCGCGGGCCGGCGGCGGGCCTTGATCGTGCCGAGCTCGGGGATCGTGATCTGGAAATCCGACAGAATCTCGAGAAGAAACGCCTCGAACTCCTCGTCCGCACGATCGACCTCGTCGATCAGGAGCACGACTTGCTCGTCGCTGTCGATCGCCTCGAGCAACGGGCGGCGGATGAGGAACTCCGGGCCGAAGAGCTCGTCCTCGGACACCGTTCCCTCTTGCGCGGCCCGGATATGAAGCAGCTGGCGCGGGTAGTTCCACTCGTACACGGCGTGCGAGACGTCGAGCCCCTCGTAGCACTGGAGGCGAATCAGCCGCGCCGGAAGCGCCCTGGCGAGCGCCTTCGCAGATTCGGTCTTCCCGACGCCGGCCTCCCCTTCCAGCAGCAGGGGCTTCTCGAGCGAGAGAGAGAGAAAGAGCGCTGTCGCAAGCCCGCGATCGGGCAGATACTCGGCTTCCCGAAGCGCCGTCTCGAGGTCGTCGATCGTGCCGAAGGCCACGTCCGGAGCGTACACGGGCTCTTCGGCGCCGCCACCGTCACGCGGCGGCAGAATCGAGAATCGATCAGGTTGCTACCTGATGGTCCGGCGCGATTAGACTCGCCCCACGGGTCTAACACGAGCGGGGGTGTCTATGCCCACAGCAGTGGAAACGGGAGCAGAGGTGCTGCTACCGACGTCCGAAGACGAGGCGGTCGCGGCGTTCGGCGACGGAGCGGGAGTAACCGTCCTCGCCGGTGGCACGATCGTCGTTCCCGAGATGACGTATGGCTATCTCAAGCCGCAGCGGGTGCTCATGCTTGCGCAGGCGGGGCTCGACGGAATCGCCCGCGACGGATCGCGGACGACGATCGGAGCGATGACCTCGGTCGCCGATCTCACCGACCTGCCCTCGCCGCTTGGGCTGTGCGCGGCCAACGTCGCCGACCTCGAGATTCGAGCGCAGGCGACGGTTGGCGGGAACTTGTGCGCGCCACAGGGCAGGGACGCTCCCCGGGGTGATCTGCAGTCCGCCTTCCTCGCGCTCGACGCCCAGGTGCGCTCCGTGGGTGCCGGCGGCGAGCGGACGGACCCGGTCGAGACATTTCTCGCCGACCGCGCTGGTCGGCTGATCCTCGACGTCAGCTTCGAGGAACCCGCCGCAGGCGCCTTCGCACGTCTCGACCGCCCGCACACGCACGACTACTCGGCGCTCACCGTTTGCGCCGCGCGCACGGCGGACGGAACCGTTCGTGTGGCCGTAGCGGGTGTCGAAGGGCCGGCGGTACGTCTCCCCTCGGCCGAAGCGAAGGCCGACGATCCCGCCGCCGCAGGAGCTGCAGCCGTCTCGGACGCGACCTTCGCCGACGACGCGCTCGCCTCGGCCTGGTACCGCGAGCGCACGCTGCCCGTCCTCGTCCGCCGCGTGCTCACCCAGCTTCAGGAGGCCGCATGAAACTCACAGTCAACGGCGTCGAGCATGAGATCGAGAGCGCTCCGCTGACGCCGCTTCTCTACGTGCTCCGCGAGGAGCTCGGGATCACGAGCCCGAAGGTCGGCTGCCAGCAGGGCGGCTGCGGCTCCTGCACGATCCTCGTCAGCGGCGAGCCGCGGCGAGCGTGCCTGCTCGCGGTAGCCGCGGTCGACGGCTCCGAGATCACGACCCTCGAAGGCCTCGGAACCGCGGAGGCGCTCTCGCCGATTCAGACCGCGTTTCACCAGCACTACGCCGCCCAGTGCGGCTTCTGCACCTCCGGCATGGTGATGGCCGCCCACGCCTATCTCGAGAACGGCGGCGGCACCGGACGGGAGTCGATCCAGGAGGCGCTCGCCGGGCATGTGTGCCGCTGCACCGGATACGTGAAGATCCTCGACGCGGTCTCCGCGGCGGCCGGGGGCGAGGTCGCTTCGAACCAGCGGTGGCTGCCCCAACCGGGCGAGGAAGCCCCGGTCGAGGTTCCGGGAGCACCGGCATGAAGGCCGTCGGCGCACGACTTCCACGCTACGACGGCGTCGCGCACGTCACCGGCCGCACCACATTCGTCGACGACGCCCGCGTCCCGGGCACGCTCTGGGTGAAGGCGCTCCGGTCACCCTCGCACAACGCGGACATCAAGGACCTCGATGTCTCCAAGACCGAGGCCATGAAAGGCGTCCATGCGGTCGTCACCTGGAAGGACGTCCCCCTGCTCGAGTACGGGCACCTCTCGGCACTCGGGATCCCGGCGGACGAGCCTCTGCTCGCGAAGGACAACGTCCGCTACAAGGGCCAACCCATCGCGATAGTCGCGGCCGAGGACGAGGAGACGGCGCAGGCGGCGGTGGACGCGATCAACCTCGATCTCGAGGAACAGCCGCCCCTCTTCGACGTGCGCAAGGCATTCGACTCCGACGCTCCGGTCGTCCACCAGTGGGGCAACTGGTATCCGCACTTCGAGGGCGAGATGGACCGCCGTCAGATCCGCAAGGGATCGATCGACGAGGCCTTCGACAGGGCCGACGCGATCGTCCAGGGCGTCTACCGCCCGGCGGCAATCGAGCACGTGCCGCTCGAGACGCAGGTCTGCCAGGTCGTCCCCGAGGCGGACGGCCGCTTGACGATCTACTCCTGTACGCAGGCGCTCTACTTCTCGATGGGCGTCGTGGCCGCGCATCTGCAGGTGCCGTTGAACCGACTGAAGTTCGTCGGCGGCACCGTCGGCGGCGGCTTCGGCGGGAAGGTGGACACCGCGACCGAGACGATGTGCTCGTTGCTCGCGCTCAAATCGGGACGTCCCACCAAGTGGCGCTGGACGCGCGAGGAGGAGTTCCTCTGCTCTTCGACGCGGGCGCCGTGGCACATGGAGATCGCGGACGCGGTCACGAAAGACGGCTGGATCCTCGGCCGGAAGATGCTGACCCTCCACGACTCCGGTGCGTACTCCCGCTTCTCCCCGTACGGTCTGACGAAGCACAGCTTCCACCACACCGGTGCGTACACGATTCCGAATCTGCACTTCGACGGCTACGTCGTCTACACGAACCGAGTGCCGACGACCGCGATGCGCGGTTTCGGCGTCACGTCCGTCTCGTTCGCGGTGGAGACGCACATGAGCCGCATTGCCAAGGAGCTCGGCCTCGATCCATTCGAGATCCGCTTGAAGAACGCGAACCGCAAGGGAGACACGTCGCCGAACGGCATCGTCTACACCGACCCCTCGACCATTCCGACGATCCTGGCGGTGGCCGACGAGCTCGGGCACGAGCTCCCGGCCGACTACCGGACGATGTCGAGCGAGAAGCGTGAGGGCGAGTTGTTGCCCGAGCATCTCGTCGGTCAAATCGGGAACTCGGAGGATCACTGATGGCAATGCACACGGGACGCGGGATCTCCGCGATCGAGTACCCGACCGGCATGAACCAGAACGGCGACCCGTCACAGGCCTGGATCAAGATGAAGCCGGACGGGCGCGTGGACGTCTTCTCGGGGACGTCCGACATCGGAAACGGGTCGAAGACGATCCAGTCGCAGATCGCCGCAGACACGATCGGCGTGCCTTACGACTGGGTGACCTACGACAACTCCAACACCGACTCGTCGCCGTTGTGCACGGGGACGTTCGCGTCGCGGGCGACTTTCGTCGCAGGCATGGCCGTCAAGAAGGCCGCGGACAACGTGCGCTTGAAGATCCTCGAGATTGCCGGCAAGGAGCTCGAGATCGACCCCGGCGACCTGGAGATCGCGGACGGCGAGGTGGTCGCGAAAGGGTCTCCGCAGAAGAAGATCTCGGTCGCCGACGTCGCCGCCGCGGCGACCTGGACGCACGGCGAGCTGATCACCGGCACGGGCGCCCATCTCAACCCCTATGCCCCGATCGTCGATCCGGAGACGGGACAGGTCGATCTGCCGCCTCATGCCGCTATCTCGTACGCGGCCTGCGCCGCCGAGGTCGAGGTCGACGACGAGAC
>JACCVK010000012.1 GCA_013698195.1 Actinomycetota bacterium
GCGCGTGGGTTCCGTACATCAAGGGTGCCGCTGGTCTTCGTTGGATCGAACCCGCTGGGTGCCTTTGCTGGTGGGCGCAGAGCGGGCTAGAAATCAAGGTAGCCCTTGAGTATCGGTACAATGCATATCCGCAGAGCTCGGAATACTATTTCAGGCTCGGGATCGCGTTCACGATGATCGGTTCCAGTTTCGCTGCCCGTGCACACCGAGTGCCAGGAATCTTCGGGGACATGGGGTCGTCGGCGTTTCCGTCCGACATGGCTCATGCCCTGTGTTGCATGAATAGTTCAGTAGGTAGAAGGGTGCTCGAATCCATCAACCCAACGATACACTTTCAGCCCGGTGATGTTGCGCGACTTCCGCTGCTTCCGATTGTTGATGCAGATACCGTATTCGAATGTCTCGAACACGCATTCAGCGCCCATGAGTGGGTGTGCCTCGCGACCCGGCGGCGACCGTTGGTGATCGCGCCCGGTCGGTCGAGTACTGGCAGAGCCGATGGCGACCAGGATCGACAGGGCGAGGGTGGGGCGGTACGAGCGGGCTGCTAACCCCATCTGGGTCCACAACGGGCCCGACGAGACCCGCCCGTGACCGCCCCGAACCCCCTGATCTCCTGCGACACCGCCATCGTCAAGGCCCATCTCCTCACTTCTTTCGGCGAACGGATCGACCAGCTCTTCGAAGCTGCGCGATGCGGCGAGCTTACTCCGCGAGAAGCCGAGCGGCGGACGTGGACCGCGGTCGTGCAGATCGGCGCGATGCTGCTGACCGCGCTGTTCACCATCCTCTGCCGGCGAGCGACCGAGCAGGCCGTGAGCGGCCTCGGGCTCCACATGACCGGCGTCGAGATGCGCATGGGGAAGGACTACTGGACCACGCTGAAGTCTACCTTCGGCCCGGTTCGGTTCCCGTGGTTCGCGTTCCGCGGAACCGACGGGAAGACGTGCGTGCCCGCACGTGTACTCTTCCCGTTGCGGAAGCGGGCGCACGTGACGGAGATGGCACTGGAGTGGGCCGTCGCGCTCGCCGCCGATCACCCCTTCCGGAAGGCAGCCGAGGCCTTGCTGTTCTTCAGCCATGCCGCCCTCGACCTGGAAGACACCACCGTCGAGCGGTACGCGTTGCTCGTCGGCAGTACGATCCCGCGCGAGTGGATGTACCAACCCGTCGCCGAGATCCGCCGGATCCTCGCAGAGCACGCCACCTGCGACGCCCTCACGGGACGGCCGATCATCTACGCGTCGACCGATGCCCACGCGCTCCTGCGCTACGTCAACGAGACGTGGGCCGCGAAGTGGAAGATGTCGAACGGCATCCGCCTCTGGTGCATCGACAAGGTGACCGGGGCCATCATCTCCATCGGCGGCGAGTACACCTGGGACGACTGCGAGGGGGTGGCCAACAGCTTCCGCGCCTTGCAGAAGTCCGGGCACCTGCCCGCGAACGGGGACTACGGCGGCGGCGTCCTGGCGCAGATCGCGCTCGTGACCGACGGCAGCGAGTGGATCGCGAGCCGGGTCCTGCCGCTCTTCCCCGGCGCGGTCCTGATCTTGGACCTGTTCCACGTTGTCGAGCAGGTCGCGGCGGCCGCCCGACGGCTGTATCCGGGCTCGAAGAGCAAGGTGAAGAAGCTCGTGAACCAAGCCCGGAAGGTACTCGGCTTCCGCACCCCGCGGAAGCATGCGAAGGTGCGTAAGGGCCCGCGCAAGCCGAGGCCCGCCCGCACCCCGGCTCCTGCCGTCGGCTCCGCCTACGCCCTGTACGAGCTGCTCACTCCGCTGCTCCGCGAGAGTGACGACCGGAAGCGGCGCGACAAGCTCATGCTCGTCCTCGAGTTCATCGTCGAGAACGCGTACCGCATGAACTACGGCGACTACCGAGCCCGCGGCTTCCAGATCGGCTCGGGCGCGATGGAGTCTCTGCACCGAGCCGCCAGCCAGCTTCGCCTCAAGCGTCCCGGATGTCGCTGGACCGCGGAGGCCGCTCAGGCCATCCTGAACCTCAGGATGCTGCAGCTGAGCGGACGCTGGAACGAGTACTGGGAGCAGGTGGACCTCGCCGAGCAGGTCGACGCCCGGAGGGCCGCGTGACCCCCGCCGCGCCGGGTCGCGGATCACACCCCGCGATAGTCGCGCCAGCGGTTGCGTCGGCGTCCATGAACCGCATCGGCCTCGTCGTCCCTTCCGTGCGTGAACAGCAGTTCAGTCGGCCTGAACGGTTCCAGGCGCCTGCGCGGGGAGACTACAGCAGCAGACCACGCCAGGCAACGAGCCCCGCCACCTTTCCTAGAGTTGTCACGAGGCCTCGCTCATCGCGGTCGCGGTCGCGGTAGGGACGCCCGTTGCCGGGCGCCCCCCGCACAGATCCGGACGAGCGGAACTACCGCATCCGGCTCCTGCCTTGGGTGATGGCGGCGAACCGCTGGTGAGGCCAGGGGTGGCAGATCTTCGCAGGTGGGAGCCAGCGGGCGATCGTCCTGCTCATCCGGTCCCAGGTGGTACGGTCGACCTGGCTGCGACGCCTCATGGCGCGCAGCCAGTGCCATCCCACCCAGTGGCGGAACGAGTTGATCGCGCGGCCGTTGTCGGGGACGCCGAAGTATCGAACGTGCCCTCGAACGACCGACCCGAGCCACGCCCCGATCTCCGGGACGGGCCGGTGCATGCGCTCGCGGAGGGTGGCGGCCACCTCCCTCAGCTTGGCCTGCAGCCGCTTGCGGCCAGTGTGACGGAGGACCTTGAACCTCCCGGCTCTCGTGCGCCCGCAGGCGTGCGTGAAGCCGAGGAAGTCGAAGGTCGACGGCTTCCCTTCGCCACGCTGCTCCCGGGCTCGGGCAGCGTGCCGCCCGAACTCGATGAGCCGCGTCTTGTCGGGATGTAGCTCCAGGCCGAACTGCGCGAATCGCTCGCGGAGTTCGGACAGGAACCGCTCGGCCTCGTCCTGGTGCTCGAAGCCCACGACGAAGTCGTCCGCGAAGCGCACGACGACAACGTCGCCGCGCGCATTGCCCCGCCACTTCTGCGCCCAGAGGTCGAAGACGTAGTGGAGGTAGAGGTTCGCCAGCAGCGGGCTGATGCTCCCGCCCTGTACGGTCCCGACCTCACTCGTCGTTCGAACTCCGTCCTCCAGCACGCCGGCTCTCAACCACTTCTGGATGAGGCGCACGACGCGCTTGTCCGCGATGCGGTGCTCGACGAACCGAACCAGCCATTCGTGCTTCAACGTGTCGAAGAAGCTCCGAATGTCGGCGTCGATCACCCAGTTCACTCTCCGGTCGCAGATCCCGACCGTGAGCGCATCCAACGCCTGATGCGGGCTGCGCCCCGGCCTGAACCCGTACGAGAACCCGAGGAAGTCCGTCTCGTAGATGGCGTTGAGCACCTCGACGACGGCGCGCTGGACGATCTTGTCCTCCAGCGTGGGCACACCGAGCGGCCGAAGTCGCCCGTCCGTCTTCTCGATGAACACCCTGCGAACCGGGCTCGCTCGGTACGCACCCCGCTGGATGCGCGACGAGAGGTCCAGGAGGCGGTTCTCCAGGTCCTCGCCGTACATCCGCCACGTCATGCCGTCGACCCCCGCCGCCGCGTCACGCCCGAGGGCCTGGTACGCTGCGCGGAGGCGATCGACGTCGTAGACGTGGTGCAGGAGCGCGGTGAACCGCTGCTTCCTGTCCTCCTTTGCTGCTCGCCGCACGCGTTCGAGTCCACTGGTCGCCCCTTCCCGGCCCTGTGTCCGGAGAGCGTCGGCTTCGCCCGCGTTCCCCTTGGCCAGCTCGCTTCCCTCCATCGTCTCCGCAGCGGCATCTTCGCCCGCCTTGTTCGACGACTTCCACGGTACTACGGAGCTGTCCGACTTCCCGCACCCGTGCATCACCGGCGTGCCCCAACGGGTTCTCGGTGCGGACCCCGGCGGTTGGTGCCGCCGTGGCCAGGCGCGGGATCTCCCAGTTCCCATGCAAGAAGGTTCCGTGCGTGCGCAGGGTCTCCGACCGCGCGGGGTCCGGTCAGGTCTTGCGATGACGACCCGCCCGGTGTGGCCTTCCGCTTCCTATCACAGCGTCGGCACCCCGATGGCAAATTCATTTCGCGGCTCGATGGCTGGCCCGCACGTGCCCCTGTCAACGCTTCGACGGCGACCTCACGGTCGTCGCCGCATGACTCGGGGTCAGCGTGGTTCGCTACTCCTTCGCTGTAAGATTCTCTCACTCTCTCCTTCCCACTGGTGTGACTGGCGCACGATAGGAAAAACAAGGCGCCTCGCGATGTAGCCCGTCGTTGCTCACAAGTCGGCCCCTGGCGAGGAGTGAGGTCTGGCGATGTACCGGCACAACCGCTCTCTCGCCGTGCGATCCGAGCCAGCCACGCGGACGTCGGCGTGGAGGTTGAACCCTGCAGCGACGGCGCAGCGGGGCGGGAGGGGCCGTTGGGGCCGAGGCGGCCCGCGGAGCGCGCGGGGCCTCTTGCCAGCGCGCAGGCCGAGGGCGACGCGACCTGCGACGGAGGCGCCGAGGAGGACGTGCTGTCCGTCGGTGTCGTCGGCGTCGTCGTGCTGGAGGAGCTCGTCGGCCTCGTCGAGCAGCCCGCGGCGTCGGAGGAGGCGCACGACGCGGCGCCGGACCTCGTCGACCACGGTCTGGACGTGCTCGGTGGACAGGGGAGGAGCGGGGTGGAAGACCAGGGCTCCGTCGGCATCCAGCGTGAAGACGCCGTCGACGCGGAGCGAGTGGAAGTGCAGGTTTGCAGCCATCGACGAGCCGAACAGCTGCTGAAACGTCACCGCTCCGCCCTTGCCCGAGGGCTGCCCGGTGTGGGCCTGGTAGAAGGCCTCGACGGTGCCGACGAGCTTTTCGCCAGCTCGTCGTCCGCGAGCGTCTTGAGCTGCACCGACGAGCTGTTGCCGCCACTCGTCCCGACTCCGCCGGAAGCGAGGTTCCGGAGGCCGACCTCGACCGACC
>JACCVK010000020.1 GCA_013698195.1 Actinomycetota bacterium
GCCGACGAGCGACCCGCCTGCCGCAGCTCCCAACGCGATACCGATCACTTCACCCCGTCGGGCTTGCGGCGCGACTGCCACGAGCCAGGTCAATGCCCCGATCCACGCCATGGAGCTGCCAATCCCCTGAACAAATCGGGCGCTCGTTAGAACGAGATAGCTATCGGCGAGGCCAAAGACCACGCTTCCCAGCACGAGGAGTGTCAGCCCGACCAGCACAGCCGCACGCGTGCCTGATCTCAGCGCGAGCAGTCCCCCGGGAAGTGCGCCAAAAAAGGCGCCCGCAGCGTAGGTGGCGGTCAGAACTCCGACCGCGGTCTTTGTCAGATCGAGCTCGGTCTCGTAATACGGGAGAAGAGGGACGAGAACCGTGAAGTAGATCGTCTCGTAAGAGAGAATCGCGCTCGCCAGGACGAGAACCCTGCGCGCGCCGGGACTTAGCCCTCGCATGTCTTACGCGGCCATTGGCGTCACGTCACTGGGCATGGTCGGTAACGAGCGCCGGAACTCAGCGCGGACTATCACATGATTACACGTCTTAAATCGCGCCTCGACCACGAATCGAACCCAACGGCGGCGAGAATGATGGCTCCCTGGATGATCGGCTGATAGAGAGGCGACAGGTTCAGAAGATTGAAGCCGTTGTTCATAAGCGCAATGATGTAGAGACCGACAACGGTGCGCCAAATTGTTCTGGGCTTCGAGATGTTTGCAGAAGGTCGGACGTCGAGATTACTGAGTCTCCCGGGGAGAACCTGGGGAGAAAAGGCACCTCATGCTGGTGCTCTCCCAACTGAGCTAACGGCCCCGGGTCAGCCAGTCTAGCGACCCTCGCCGCACGCTTCAGCGTGTCCGCATCAGCTCTCGCTAGGCGCCAATCGCCGCCGTTCCATCTGCTCGCGCGACGGGACTCGCACGTTCCAGACGAGGCCGAGCTTCTCGAGCGCGCGGATGGTCCACCACGACACGTCGAACTGGAGCCGGCCGAGGCCGTGTCGTGCGGAGGCGGGGAACGCGTGATGGTTGTTGTGCCAGCCCTCTCCGAACACGAAGAGCGCGACGATCCAGTTGTTTCGCGCCTCGTCGCGCGTCCGGTACTCGCGGCGCCCGAACATGTGGCAGATCGAGTTCACCGAGAACGTCGCGTGCTGGTAGAGGAAGATCCTGAAGAGCCCGCCCCACACCATCGCCTCGATGCCGAGCGCGATCGAGCCGCCGCCGGCGAGGTAGCCGATGAGGAAGGGCAAGCCGAGCGTGAGCACCACCCAGACGAGATAGAGGCGGTCGATCCAGCGAACGACGCGATCCTCGTACAGATCCTTCCCGTACTCGCGTCCCTGCTCCATTCCGAGATTCGAGAACATCCAGCCCATGTGCGCGTGCGCGAAGCCCCTGAGTGCGCCCAACGCGCCGTCACCGTGGCCGACGTGCGGCGAGTGCGGGTCGCCGGGCTTGTCCGAGAGCGCATGATGCTTGCGGTGATCGGTGACCCACTGCGAGATCGGCCCCTGCACCGTCATCGACCCGAGAACACCGAGCGCGATCTTCACCGGAAGCCGCGCCTCGAACCCGCGGTGCGTGAAGTACCGGTGGAACCCGATCGTCGTCCCGAAGGCGCAGACGACATAGAAGAGCGCGAGCAGCGCGAGATCGAGCCAGCGAAAGGCAACCCCCCAGAGCAGGCCCATCGCCGACAGCGCACCGAGCAGCGGCACGACGACGGCGACGATAGTCACCACCTGGCTGATGCGGCTCGTGCCGGACCGAACCGTTCCGACATCGATTTGCGAACTTGGTGTGCTCATGGGGCGGCTAGAGACTTGACCGAACTTATACCGACACTGGACAGAGAAGATCCGTGCGGATAGCCGTCGTCGGAGCCGGCATCTCCGGCCTCGGAGCAGCCTACGCACTCTCCCGCGTTCACCACGTCGACGTCTTCGAGCGCGAGGCGACCGCGGGCGGGCACGTCAATACAGTCATGCACGAGGGCACGCCCCTCGACACGGGATTCATCGTGCTGAACGAGCTGAACTACCCGCTGCTCAACCGCCTCTTTCGCGAGCTCGGCGTCCGCACGCAGGAGTCGGAGATGTCGTTCTCCGTAAGCTGCGCCGGCTGCGGCCTCGAGTACTCGGGGCGCCGGCCGTTCGCGCAACCGGGCAATCTGCTGAGCATCCGCTTCGGATCGCTCCTGTGGGAGATCGGCCGCTGGCTGCGTACCGCTCGTGCGAGCCTCGACGAAGCGGACTACGACTCCTACTCGCTCGGCCGCTATCTCGACGAGCGGGGCTACTCGGAGCGCTTCCGCCGCCACTTTCTCATTCCCTTCACCGCGGCGCTCTGGTCGACGGCGCCCGGACGGGCGCTCGAGTTTCCGGCGGCGCATGCGATTCGGTTCTTCGAGAATCATGGAATGCTCGGCTTCGGTCGGTTGCGGTGGCAAACGGTGGTGGGAGGCGCTCAGACGTACGTCCGAGCGGTGCTCCCCCTCAGCGGATTCGTTCAAACGGGTCTTCCGGTTCGGAGCGTTCGGCGCGATGCGGACAAGGTCGTCATTCGCACCGACGACGACAAGACGCGGACCTACGACCGGGTCGTGATCGCGACTCATGCCGACCAGGCTCTCGCGCTCCTCGAAGACCCGAGCGACCACGAGCGCGCGATTCTCGGCGCCTTCCCGTACACCCGGAACGACGCCGTCCTGCATACCGACAGCTCACGCCTCCCGCGGGCAAACGGCGCGCGGGCGGCGTGGAACTACCGGCTGGCTGCCGACGAGAAGCCCACAGTCACGTACTCCCTGAACCGCTTGCAGCAACTGAACACCGAGCGGGACTACCTCCTGACGCTGAACGAGGACGTGGCGGAGGAGCACGAGCTCGCGCGCTTCGCGTATTCGCACCCGCTCTTCACGCTCGACGCGATCCGTGCGCAGGAACGGCTCGGTGAGCTTTCCGGCCGGCGCGGTACCGAGTTCGCGGGCGCGTACCAGGGCAACGGCTTCCACGAGGACGGCCTCGCTTCCGGGATCCGCGCAGCCGCCTCGCTCGGGGTGAGCTGGTGAGGTCCGCGCTCTACACCGGGAAGCTCGTCCATGCGCGGTACGAGCCTCGCCGCCGGGTCTTCAGGTACCCGGTCGCG
>JACCVK010000039.1 GCA_013698195.1 Actinomycetota bacterium
ATCCACTGCTCGAAGAGCACGACCGACTCGTCCCCGCGCGACACCTCGGCCGTGCGCTCGAAGCCGTAGAGCTTCTCCACGTCCTTGATCGAGTAGCTCGGCACCGACGCGCGGAGCGCCTGCTTCACGACGCGGTAGAGGTCGACGAGCACCTCCTTCCGGAGGAGGTCGTCGATCTCGGCCTCGCGGACGGCGTGCTCGCCCATGAGCCGCTTGAGCGCGGTCTCCTCGTACGCCGCGTAGTGGTAGACGTGGAGGTCGGGGAATCGCCGGCGGCGCTCCTCGAGCCAGTCGACGAAGCGGCAGAACGCCTTCTTCTCGCCCTCCCGGTCGGTGCCCCAGGCAGCCTCGTAGCGAAGCTCCCCGTCCTCGCGGTAGCACCAGCCGAAGAGGTACTCGAGCCCGCGCGCGATCTCGTAGAACGGGTGGCCCTCGAGGTCGAGCCAGACGTCGCCGGGCGAGGGGGCGGGAAGCAGCCGGAGGCCCGCGTCCTCCTCGTCCGGGAGGAGGTCGACGCGACGCTCGCCCGTCTCGTTGAAGAGGTGCTGGAGCTCGGCCTGGTGCCGTAGCCGCTCGAATGTCTCGGAGCGGACGCGGTCGACCTTCGTGCCGGGCTCGGTCCGCGCAAGCTCGGTGAGCGTGCCCATGCCCGCCGCCTTGAGACGCTCTGCATGCAGGCGCCAGAGACCGGCCACGGTGATGAGGTGGTCGTCGTCGATGCGTCGCTGGATGCAGAGGTGCCGGAAGTCGCAGATGCGGCAGTGGTTGCAGAGCCAGGGGTAGGTGGCTGGGCCGTCGGCGAGCGCGGCCAGGAAGCGCTCGCGCGAGCGGCGGAAGTAGGCGACGAAGTCGGCGGTGCGGAATGTCTCGCGTTCGCCCGTGCCGAGCTCGACGTGGACGTGTTCTGGCAGACGGCCCTGGATCCGCTCGAGCTCGGTCGCGTAGAACGTCAGCTGGAGCAGGTGGCCGGGCTTCGCGGAGCGCGCGAGCTTCGTGTCCACGGGCTCGTACGTGCCATCCGGCAGGCGCTCGAGGAAGTCGGCGAACCCGCGCCAGGATCCGTCCGAGAGGTACGCCTGGTAGATGACGTCGGCTTCGGCGCTGCGGATCACGTCTTCGGTCGCGCGCCGAGCCGCGTCGGCGTCGAAGTCGCCGTCCTCGTAGGAGAGCATGCGCGCGACGCGCGTGCCGTTGGCTTCGAGCCGCGCGAGGTACGCGTGCTCGTGCTCGTTGCCCTTCCGCATGATGAGCTCGCCGTACGGGTCGTCGATGTGCGGCCACGCGAGCTCGTCGCGCTGCACGAGGAGCTCGAGCTGCGTCAAATGCGCGCAGGCGAGGTGGTTCGCCAGATCAGTCGGCGAGAGCCGAAACGTGCCGTCATCCGCGAGTCTCATTGCCTGGAGTATCAGTACCTCGGAAGCGCGCTCACGAACCGAGCATGCATCTCCTGTCCCTCGACGCGTCGGGGCAACTCTCCGACGGAAGCGCCTCGCTGGTCGGGATCGCGCTTCCCGAAGCCCACAGCTGGCCCAGGCACCGCGCGGTCAAGTGGCTCGGAATCACTAAGGGTGGGGTGCCACCAGCATTCAGAAGAGTCACAGGTGTGTGCAATCTCAGCGCAAAGTGCAGCGATCGCTGGCCCGGGCGCCTCGGTACGTCCGCCAGGACGACTAGTCTCGCGGACGTGCAAGGGTGCCTATTCGACACGGTGGTCGCGCCCAGCGTCGATCCGGGGCACGATCCCTACGACGAGTTGCGTGAAGCTACGGCGCGGCTCACCGACGAGTACGCAATTGACAAACAGACCGCCCTGGACGCGATCCTCGCGTTTGGGTCGGAGTCCGGCGCGCGCCGTATTCTCCGCCAGCGATGGTGGAACGGCCAAGTGGAGATGCGGGAGCTGGAGGCGGCGTAGAGCCGCCCGCCCGCCCTACTCGTCAGCAGGCAGAACGACTCGCCGCGGCATTCAGGGACGCCGCCGAGCGCCATCGCCGCGATGAGGCCGGGTTCCGAGCGCTTGCCGAGCGTGAGCTCGAAGACATCGCAGCCGAGCTGGGCGTTCGGCTCGACACCCAGCGCGAGCTAACCCTCGCCCACGGGCGCGCGGACGCTGTTTTCAACCGAATGATCATCGAGTGGGAGCCGCCGGCCAGCATGTCGGCGCGGCGGGACCATCGTGCGAACCGGCACGCCGTCGAACAGCTACGCGGCTACGTCGACGGTCTCGCAGAACGAGAGAGGCGCGAGCTCGCAGTCCTCGCAGGCGTCGCTTGCGACGGTCATTTCATGATCTTCGCACGTTATCGCGCGGGACGGTGGATCACTGACGAACCGGTGCCTGTCGATCCGCTCACGTGCGAGCTTCTGCTCGACACGCTGATCGCGGCGCAGACCGGCCGAGCGCTCATCGCGACCAACCTGCTCCGCGAGCTCGGGCCTGACACGCAACTCGCCCGGCAGCTCAGTCGTGCACTGCTCGACCAGCTCCGCACGGAGCTGGGCCAGAACCCTGATGCGCTGCCCGCCCAGATGTACCGCCAGTGGGAGACCCTCTTCGCGGTCGCAACGGGTGTGGTGGGGGAGGGTGAGCAGCTGAACAGCAACGCGCGGACGGCACTCGCACGAGTCTTTGGACTGCGCTCCGCAGAACTGGAGCCAGCACAAGGCTTGTTCGCGCTCCAGACCTACTTCTCGATTGCAACGAAGCTGATCGCGCTGCTTGCCCTATCCCTGTGGGTCGACGGGGTCGAGCTCGACCTCGACGAGATGGCCGTCAGCGGAGACGCGGAACTCCTCGAGGACATGCAGGAGCTCCAGCGAGGCACACCCTTCCGGGAGGCAGGGCTCGCGAACGTCGTCGAGCCTGATGTATTCGGGTGGTACCTCGACTGGACAGACCAAGTGAGAGACGGCGTGCGCCTCGTTGTCGCGCGGCTCAAGGATTACGACCCGACGACACTCCAGGTAAGCCCGGAGGACACTCGCGATCTTCTCAAGGACCTGTATCAAGGACTCCTGCCGCGACCGGTTCGTCACGCGCTGGGGCAGTACTTCACGCCGGATTGGCTCGCCGAACTCGCGCTGGATCGCGCCGAGTACGACGGGGACCCAGCTGTGCGTCTTATCGACCCAGCCTGTGGCACGGGCACGTTCCTCGTCCTCTCTATCGCGAGGCTCAAAGAACGGCTCCGCAGTGACGGTGTCCCCGAGGATGAAGCGCTATCCACGGTGCTCCGCAACGTCGCCGGCTTCGATATCGACCCGCTCGCTGTCGTCGCTGCGCGGACGAACTACATCCTTGCGCTCGGCAGTCTGCTCCGTGCAGCCCCCGAGGGCCTCGTGGACGTCCCGGTGTAC
>JACCVK010000045.1 GCA_013698195.1 Actinomycetota bacterium
GACCATGGCCGGTGAGGGCCGATGACCCGTGAAGCGCATCGTTTCTCCTTCCGTCGCTGACCGATGTCGAACGCCGGAGTCTGGCAGCGGGTCACGACGTTCCCGCTCGTACGCGAGCGCTTACATCCGAAACACGCCGAACGTCGTCTCCGGCACCGGCCCGTTCGCGGCCGCCGCGAGACCGAGCGCCAGAACGTGCCGGGTGTCGAGCGGGTCGATGATTCCGTCGTCCCAGAGGCGCGCCGTCGAGTAGTACGGATTGCCTTCGACCTCGTACGTGGCGCGAATCTCGTCTGGATCGGTATCGCCGACCATCGAGAGAACGGTCGCCGCCTGCTCGCCGCCCATCACGGAAATCCGCGCGTTGGGCCACATCCAGAGCTGTCTCGGCTCGTATGCACGGCCGCACATCGCGTAGTTACCCGCGCCGAACGATCCGCCGGTGATCACCGTGAACTTCGGCACGTTCGCACACGCGACTGCCATTACGAGCTTGGCTCCGTCCCGCGCGATGCCGCCCTCCTCGTACTCCTTTCCGACCATGAAGCCGGTGATGTTCTGGAGGAAGACGAGCGGGATGCGCCGCTTGCAGGCGAGCTCAATGAAGTGAGCGCCCTTCTGCGCGGACTCCGCGAAGAGGACGCCCTGGTTTGCCAGGATCGCGACCGGATAGCCCTCGATCCGGGCGAAGCCGCACACGAGAGTTTCCCCGTAGAGCTGCTTGAACTCGTGCAGGCGTGACCCGTCGACGATGCGCGCGATGAGCTCGCGTGCGTCCATCTCGTGCCGGAAGTCCTCGGGGACGAGGCCGTATAGGTCGCTCGCCGCGAGCAAGGGAGGTTCGGGCTCGGCGAGCTGCCACGGACCGGTGGGGGGTGGGTCGAGGTTACGGACGATCTCGCGGACGATGGCGAGCGCGTGCTCGTCGGAGGTCGCGAAGTGATCGGCCACGCCCGAGCGGCGCGTGTGCACGTCGGCGCCGCCCAGCTCCTCGGCGGTGACGTCCTGCCCTGTTGCGGCCTTCACGAGCGGTGGACCGCCGATGAAGATCGTTCCGGTGCCGTGGACGATCACCGTCTCGTCGGACATGGCCGGGACGTAGGCGCCACCTGCGGTGCACGAGCCCATGACCGCGGCGATCTGCGGGATCCCGAGCGACGACATGCGCGCCTGGTTGAAGAAAATCCGCCCGAAGTGGTCGCGATCGGGGAAGACGTCGGCCTGCAACGGTAGGAACGCGCCGCCGGAGTCCACGAGATAGATGCACGGGAGCCGGTTCTCGAGCGCGACCTCCTGTGCACGCAGGTGCTTCTTCACCGTGAGGGGAAAGTACGAGCCACCTTTCACGGTCGCGTCGTTCGCCACGACGACGCACTGGCGTCCCTCGACGACGCCGATCCCGGTCACGATCCCGGCTGACGGAGCCTCGCCGTCGTACAAGTCCCAGGCCGCGAGTGCGTTCAGCTCGAGGAACGCGGAGCCGGGATCGACGACGCGGTCGATCCGCTCGCGAGCGGGAAGCTTCCCGCGCGAGCGATGGCGCTCGAGCGCTTTCGCTCCGCCTCCTCCTGCGACCTGGGCCGTCCGCTCGCGGAGCTCTGCGACGAGCTCTTCCATCCGCGCGCGCCTGCGCTCGAATGTTTCGTCGCGCGCGACCTGCGTCTCGAGCACCCCCATCGGCGCCCGGAGCCTAGCGAGGCGTGGAGTCGGACACTGGGTCGGACACGGGGTCGGACGCCGGCGCCCCACACAAGGCGGGCGCTATGGAACGATTGCGGCACGACGACGCATACGGCCGTCTGCGACCGGGAGGAACCCATGAGCGAGCAGATCAAGTACGTCCTCGACGAGTCGGAGCTGCCCGAGGCTTGGTACAACCTCGCGTCCGACCTTCCGGAGCCTCTGCCGCCGGTGCTGCACCCCGGCACGGGACAGCCGGTGGGTCCGGACGATCTCGCGCCGCTCTTCCCGATGCAGATCATCCTGCAAGAGGTCTCGACGGAGCGGCATATCGGCATTCCCGAGGAGGTACGCGACGTGTACAGGCTGTGGAGGCCGACGCCGCTCTACCGCGCACGCCGCCTCGAAAAGGTGCTCCAGACGCCGGCACGCATCTACTACAAGTACGAAGGCGTCTCGCCGACCGGCTCGCACAAGCCGAACACCGCCGTCGCGCAGGCCTTCTACAACAAGCAAGAGGGCGTGACGCGGCTCACGACCGAAACCGGAGCGGGACAGTGGGGCTCGTCGCTCGCCTTCGCGGGACAGGTCTTCGGCCTCGAGGTCGAGGTCTACATGGTCAAGATCTCGTACGACCAGAAGCCGTACCGGCGGGCGCTCATGGAGGCGTTCGGCGCGCGTTGCGTTGCCAGCCCGTCCGAGGAGACGAGCTCGGGCCGCGCGATTCTCGAGCAGCATCCGGACTCGACGGGCAGCCTCGGAATGGCGATCTCCGAGGCCGTCGAGATGGCGGCGGGCCGCGACGACACGAAGTACTCGCTCGGCTCCGTGCTCAACCACGTCCTGATGCACCAGTCGGTGATCGGCGAGGAGGCGCAGGCTCAGCTCGAGCTGGCCGACGACTATCCCGACATCCTCATCGGCTGCACGGGTGGCGGCTCGAACTTCGCGGGCATGTCCTTCCCGTTCATCGGGAAGGCGCTTCGCGAAGGGAAGGAGCTGCGCGTGATCGCGGTCGAGCCGGCAGCCTGCCCGAGCCTCACCAAGGGCCTCTACGCCTACGACTTCGGTGACACCGGCCACCTGACTCCGCTCGTCCGCATGCACACGCTCGGCTCGACCTTCGTTCCGCCGCCGTTCCACGCCGGCGGCCTCCGCTACCACGGCATGGCGCCGATGGTGAGCCACTTGAAGGAGCTCGGCCTGATCGAGGCGCGCGCGTACACCCAGACCGAGGTGTTCGCGGCCGGAGTCGAGTTCGCCCGCGTCGAGGGGATCCTGCCCGCGCCGGAGGCGAACCACGCGGTCAAGGGCGCGATCGACGAGGCCGTCCGCTGTCGTGAGGAGGGAGTCTCGCAGTCGATCCTCTTCAACCTCTGCGGCCACGGGCACTTCGACATGCAGGCGTACATCGACTATGCGGCCGGCAAGCTCGTGGACCA
>JACCVK010000061.1 GCA_013698195.1 Actinomycetota bacterium
GCACTAGTCTTGCTCGGCCATTGTGCGAGACAGGAGGAGACATGACGAAAGACGAGGCCAAGAAGCGGTTCGGAAAACCTCAGGGCCGCCGTGCGGGTCGTGCGTTCGAAGGGTTCTCGGAGTACAACGACCACAGCACCGTAGCGAGCTTCCATACCGCTGTGCAGGGAGCAGCGAAAGCTGCCGCCGCGGCCGCAAAGAGAGAAGGGCGCAGGGATCCCGAGTGGTTCGAGGTCTCTCAGGTGCGGATTCTCGTCGGCAACCCGAACGTCAAGGTCTACCACGTCGTCATCACGGCACGGTGAGACCGAAGCGAGGACCGTTGAACTGACGACAGCCTCGAGGGTAGGGTCGTCGGGCCGTAAACCAACCAGACGGAGGAGGGCGCGTGCCGATCCCACCCGGACGCATCAAGCCCGGCGAGCCCGGTACGGGCAAGCCGATCACCTGTTTCGAGGGCGTGTCGGAGTTCAGAGACACGAGCACGGCCGAAAGCCTGCACGAGGCGATCCAGAAGGCGACGGAGGCGGCCATCGAGAACTTGGGTCTCGCACCCGGCGACTTCAAGGACTTCGAGATCGCGCGAATCCAGGTTCGAGTGAGCGGGAACCCGAACGTCAAGGTGTACCGCGTCGAGATGACGGAAGCGGGCTGATCCAGGCTTCTCGGCTACCGGGCTCCTCGGTTGGACCAGGCTACTCGGTCGACTCGGCGTCTCCGCTGACCAGGGCTTTCGCGCTACGCGTCGGCCGCAGGCGAAGCGCCGGGGGGCTCGTTCATCGCCTTGAAGCCGCCGAGCTCGGCGACGGTCACGTCCGCCACGACGCCGGCAAGCCCGAGCAGCGAGACCATGCGCCTCCGCACGAGGATCCCGAGGAGGAGGAGCGCCCAGCCGGCGAGCCCCACCGGGCCGAATGCGACGGTGAAGCCGTCTCGATCGTCCACGCGCCGATCCTAACGCCCCGCTACGCGACCCGTCAGCCGGCCCAGTCAGCCACGTAGTCAGCCAGCGCAGTCAGCGAGCGGAGTAAAGACAGCGACTCAGGCAGCCCAGGCCGCAACCGCGGCGGGCATGGAGAGCGCGCCGATGCGGTCGATCACCTGTGGATCCGCGGCGAAGAGATTGTGGAGCTGCACCACCCTGATCTCGGGCTGGCCGTCAAGTCCCACGTCGTCGGCCGCGGGGAGGAGACGCTGTGCCAGGAATCCCTGGAACGACTGCTCCGTTTGCCAGACGTCGCACACGTCGAGACCGTCGTCCGTGACGCTCGCGACATGGAGTACCGCCCCCGCTGCAGGATGCACGTCGAGGTTCAGCCGCGCCATGATCGCGTCGTATTGATGGGGGGAGACCCCGGGCCAGTGCATGAGCATCGCGACCGCCACGCCAACAGGCTACGGGCGGGGTCGGTCGGCGTAGCGGTGACGCAGCGTCCGGGCCGGCTTGGAACAGACTGGTGCGATTCGAAGCACGCCGGGCACGGCGTTCACCCGGTCAGCAGGGCTCGCGCATAGTCGTGCGCGTCGAACGGGCGCAGATCGTCGATGCCCTCGCCCACGCCCACCAGCTTCACCGGCAGCCCGAGCTCCACGGCGATCGCGATCGCCACGCCGCCGCGAGCGCTTCCGTCGAGCTTCGTCAGCGCGACCCCCGTGACGCCGACCGCGTCGCCGAATAGCCTGGCCTGCTGGAGCCCGTTCTGACCGGTCGTCGCGTCGACCACGAGCAGCGTCTCGTGCGGAGCGCCGTCGATGCGGCCCGAGATGACCCGTCGCACCTTCTCGAGCTCGGCCATCAGGTTCGCCTGCGTGTGGAGCCGGCCCGCGGTGTCGACGATGACGACGTCGCGACCTCGTGCACGGGCGGCCTCCAGCGCATCGAACGCGACCGCCGCGGGGTCACCGCCGCGAGGCGCGCCGACCACGTCCGCGCCCGCGCGCTCCGCCCAGATCTCGAGTTGCTCCTCGGCTGCCGCCCGGAAAGTGTCGGCCGCGCCGACGAGCACCGAGCGGCCGTGCTCGGCCAGCTTGAGCGCGAGCTTGCCGATCGTCGTCGTCTTGCCGGTGCCGTTCACCCCGACGACGAGCACGACGCTCGGCTCTCCGCCCTCGGCCCGGCCGAGCAAGAGCCTTGGCGGACCGCCGAAGAGGGATCCCACCTCCTCCACGAGCGCCTCTTCGAAGCTGCCGCCGGCTCCGCGCAGCTCCAAGCGGCGAACGAGCTCCGCGGTCGCGGGGACACCCACGTCACTCCGGATCAATGCTTCCTCGAGCCGCTCCCAAGCGCCACCATCGGAAGGATCGAATGCAGCCTCGGCCAGCTGCTCGGTGAGGGCGCGGCGACTCTTGGCGAGCGATTCACGCATGCGCGCGAAGACCCCCGTGCGCTCCGGCTCATCGGCCGCGGTCACCTCGTCGCCGAGCAGCTCTGCCCAGGTGAGGCTCATGAAAGCTCAGCCTATGCGGCCGCGTTGGCGGCGGCGCGATCCTGCTGCGGCAGCCGCCGCGAGACGACTTGCGAAACGCCGTCGGGACCCATGGTCACCCCGTACAAGACGTCCGCAGCCTCCATCGTCCGCTTCTGATGCGTGACGACCACGAACTGGGCGCGATCGGAGTACCGGCGCAGGAGCTCGACAAAACGCGCGATGTTCGAGTCGTCGAGCGCAGCTTCGACCTCGTCGAGGAGGTAGAAGGCGCACGGCCGGGCGAGGAACAGCGCGAAGAGGAACGAGATTGCGCCGAGCGCCTTCTCCCCTCCCGAGAGCAGCGAGAGCCTCGTGATGCGCTTGCCCGCCGGTCGGAGCTCCACCTCGACGCCTGCCTCGGTCTCGATCTCCGAGCCGTCCTCGCGCACCTCACGCTCGGCCTCGACGAGCCGCAGGTGGCCCTCGCCGCCGGGAAACAGCGTCGCAGCGACTTCCTCGAAGTGCTCGGCGACGGCTGCAAACGTCTCGGCGAACCGGCGCTCGACCGTTTCCGCAAGCTCCTCCCGCAGTCGCTCGAGCTCGTCGAGGCTTCGTTCGAGATCCTCTCGCTGCGCCTTCAGATCCTCGAGCCGCTCCTTCTCCGCCTCGTACTCCTCCTGCGCGAGCGGATTCACCATGCCGAGAGCGATACGCCGAGCCTCGAGGCGCTCGACACGCAGCGCCAGCTCGTCACGATTGTCGCCGTCCGCGGGGGAGACATCGCCCGCGGCCTCGAGCCGCCGCCGCGCCTCGTCCGTCTCCGCCTCGATGCGAGCGAGCTCGACCTCCGCGCTCGTCGCGCTCGACCCCGCCTCCTCGAGCTCCTGCCGGAGCTCTACCTCGGCGGCACCGAGCCGGCGGAGCTTCTCACCGAGCTCTCCCGTCCTGTGCGCCCCTGCGTCCACTCGCGCCCGAAACGTCGGCTCGAACCGCGCCACGCCCGCCCGCGCTCCGTCAAGGGCTCCGAGAAGTCGCCGGCTCAGGTCGAGAAGCCGATCGAGCGACAGAGCGTCGATCGCCGGGCCGATTGTCGAGCGCCGATAGCCGGGAGCCACCCGGGCGAACGCGGCCTCGGCGGCACTTGCTCGCAGCTCGGCGTCCGCCACACGTTCGTCCGCGGCAGCGAGCTGCGACTCCAGGGTAGACGCTTGCGTCGAGAGGTCACGACGACGCGCCTCGAGCTCGAGCAGCGCGGCCTCGGCAGTCTCTCCCGCGAACCACAGCTCGCCGCGCGCTGGGTCGTATCCGAAACCTTCTGGCGTCACGGCCGGGACGGGCGAGTCGAGCAGCGCATCGAGCGGGACGACGGCGTAGTCGCGGAGAAGCGCTTGCGGCTCCTGGCCGGCGAGGACGGTCAGGCTGCCTAGGCCCGAGTCGCGAGCCTGTACCAGCAAGCGAAGCGCGGCCGCTGGATCGGCGGCGAGGATCGCAGAGGCGCGGGCACGAAGAGCGGCCGCAACCGCGCGCTCGGAGCCGGGCTCGACCTCGAGTGCAGCGAGCGCAAGCTGCGCGCCTTGCGCGGCGAGCGCTCGCGCTGCGGGCGGCAGTCCTTCCTGCTCGGCGAGCACGCGCTCGACTGCGACGGTTCGCTCGCTCGCGAGCCGTGCGCGCTCGGCAAGATCCTCGCGCTCGCGCACAGCCTCGCGCGCGCGTCGCGCCGCTTCGTGAGCTGCCCGTTCGAGCTCCACCACGCCGTTGTCGCCCGTGGAAGATGTGGGAAGCGCCGCTCGTTCGGCGCGAAGCCTTTCGTCCAGGGCGGCGGCTGACTCGCTCCTGAGCGCAAGCCTTTCGGCACCTCCTTGCACGCGGTAGAGAGCAGACAACGCGCCTTCGCGCTTGCCCGCCGCGTCCGAGAGCTCGTCCTCCGCCCGCGCGCGGTCGGCGAGCAGGCCCTCGAGACGTCCCTGGACGCCTCGGCGAACGAGAGCAGCGCTGTCGCGGCGCGACTCGGCTTCGGAGCGCCGACTGGAAGCGGTGTCGAGGTCCAGTTGCGCGATCCGCGCACGGAGCGCGAAGATCTCGCCGACGAGCTTCTCGGCGCGCTCGGCCGCGGTCGCCTGGAGGGCGAGCGGCCGCAAGCGCTTGCGCACCTCGTCCTCGACATCGCGGGCACGCTCCACCTGAATCGCGACGCGCGCGAGCCGCAGCTCGGCTCGGTGACGCCGTCGCTTGAACTTCCCGAGGCCTGCCGCCTCCTCCACGAGCGCGCGCCTGTCCTCGGGCCTCGAAGAGAGCACCTGCTCGACCTTCCCCTGCCCGACGATCGAATGCATCGCGGACCCGAGTCCGACGTCAGAGAGCAGCTCCACCAGATCCGTCCGCCGCACCGGGGCGCGGTTGACGAGGTACTGCCCCTC
>JACCVK010000070.1 GCA_013698195.1 Actinomycetota bacterium
GGACTGATCATCATCAGGTCTGCCAGCTCGTCGATCACCACCAGCAAGTAGGGGAGCGGCTCCTCGCCCCGCGCCTTGAACGCGCGATTGGCCTCGGGCAGGTTGCGCGCGCGCACGATCGAGAGACGCTCGTACCGCCGCTCCATCTCGGCCACGACGTTCATCAGCACGGTCGCCGCCTCCTTCGGGCTCGAGACGACGGAGGTGAGGAGGTGGGGTATCGACTCGTAGTAGCCGAGCTCGATCCGCTTCGGGTCGATCAGGATCATGCGCACGTCGTCCGGGGTCGAGCGAAGAAGCGTCGAGGTGAGAATCGTGTTGATGCAGCCCGACTTGCCCGAACCGGTCGTCCCGGCGATGAGGAGGTGCGGCATGCGGGCGAGATCGGTCCAGACGGAGTTGCCCGAGATGTCCTTCCCGAGCCAGACGGCGAGCGGGCTCGCGGTGCTCGGCAGGTCGGCATAGATGTCGCCGAGGGTAACGAGGCGCGGCGAGAGATTCGGCACCTCGACGCCGACCGCCTGCTTGCCCGGGATCGGCGCGAGAATTCTGATCTCGGTCGTCGCGAGCGCGTAGGAGAGGTCATCGCGAAGCGCGGCGACCTTCGACACCTTCGTGCCGGGCGCGAGCTGGAGCTCGTAGCGCGTTACGCGCGGCCCGGTGATCTGCCCGCTCACGGTTGCCTCCACGCCGAACTCGGTGAGCGTGCGCACGAGCAGGTCCGCCGTCCGTGCCGACGAGTCGCCGGTCGTCGCGGGCGTTGCCGGCGAGCGCTTGAGGATCTCTCGGTCGGGGAGCCGGTACTCGCTGTGCTCCGTCGACGTCTCGAAGACGCTCTCGACGCTCGACCCGTCCTCCGGGTCGTGTTTGTCCACAAGCAACGGCCGATACTCCGGAGCCGGCGCGCCGCCCACGACGTCGGGGTAAGCCTCGGCGCCGTCGAGAAGCCGAGCGGGCGCTGGGGGTGTCGGCGGCAGCAACGGAAGCTCGCCGGTCGTCGTCTCGCTCGACGTCCAGTCGAGTGCGCGGCGCGCTCCTGAGTGCGCGTTGCGGACGACATGGCCCGTACGCCGCAGCATCGCGCCGGTGGACGCGCCGCTGACGAGCAGCACGCCTGCGAGCAGCAGGGTTCCACCGACGATCGCGGCGCCGGTGTCGCCGATCAGGCCCGCCAGCGCCCCGCCGAGCGCCAGGCCGATCCAGCCGCCGCTGTCTTTCCCGAGCAACGTCATGAGACCGAGGAAGCTCACGCCGAGACCCAGGCGGAACGGGCGGACGTCGAGGAGCTCGCTGCGCGCGAGCATGAGCCCGCCGATCGCCATGAGGACAAGAGGCAGCGCGTACGCGGCCTCTCCCATGACGGCGGCCAGGACGTCCGCGAGCGACGATCCGACTGCACCTCCGTCGAGCTCGAGGTAGAGGATCGCGGCGAGGACAAGCCCAAGCGCCGCGAGCCCGAGACCGAGCAGCTCGTGCTGCTGATGGGAGCTCGTTCTCTTCGTCCGCTTCTTGACACGCGAGGGGATGCGTGGGCGAAGCGACCGCCCCTTCTTCTTGCGGCGCGCCATGCCGCGACGATTCGCCGCCCGCAGCTCTGCTCCTGCGCGACTTAGACCGCCGCGCGCGCCCTGGCCTCGGCCACGATCCGCTCCGCGTCCGTGCGATTGCCGTAGCCGTACGTCTCCACCTTGGCCTCCTCGAGATCCTTGTAGACCTGGAAGAAGTGCTCCACTTCGTTCCGGAGCTCGGAGGGTATGTCGTGGAGGTCCGAGATGCGCATCCACGCGGGATCCTTGAGCGGGACGCAGATGATCTTCTCGTCCGGTCCCTTCTCGTCCCTCATGTGGAAGACGCCGACAGCGCGGGCGCGAATCCGGCAGCCCGGGAAGGTCGGATCGCCGACGAGAACGAGAGCATCAAGCGGGTCGCCGTCACCGCCCATCGTCCCTTCGATGAAGCCGTAGTCGGCCGGATACGCCATCGACGTGAAGAGCCGCCGGTCGAGCACGATCGCGCCCAGCTCCTCGTCGAGCTCGTACTTGTTCCGGGAGCCCGCGGGCACCTCGACGAACACGACGATGTCCACCATTGCCGCTCAGATCCCGATCTCGACCGTCGAGAGCGTCCTGAGCGCCTCGCGTGCGACGGCATCGTCGATCGCCACCGGGACCGGGTTGTAACCGTGGACGAATGAGCTCGGGTCGGCGGCGAGCGCGCGTAGAGAGTGCGCCTGGAGCGCAAAGCCCAGATCCATGATCTGAATCTGGTGTCCGTTCGCCGCGGCGAGGTTCAGCATCTCGCCACGCGCAAGCAGGTAACACCGTGCGGCCATCGGGGAGCTCGAAGGCGGTCACGTCGTCCCTCGGCTCCCAGCGCCTTACGGCTGTCGTTGATCACGATCACGGGAAATGGAATGCGGCCCGCGAGCTCGCCGAGGAGCCAATGGCGGCCGGACGTCGTCTCTTCCGTAGCAACGACCGAGTGCCCACCGCGCTCCACGGTTGCGGCGATCAGATCGGCGCCGTTGTCGAGCAGGAGATCCGGGTCCGACTCGAGCACCCGCTGCACGTGCCCTTCGTGGTCCGCGAGCGTGTCGGCCTTCCGCGCAGACGCGCAAGCCACCGTCCGCGGCGAGTCATGTTCGCGCGCGTCCAGGCGAGCACTCGCTGCCCCTCGCTCCCGAGCGACGGGTCTTCGAGGACGCTCGTCTGGAGCTCCGCGAGCGA
The DNA here is from genome assembly GCA_013698195.1 of Actinomycetota bacterium. GTDB lineage: Bacteria > Actinomycetota > Thermoleophilia > Gaiellales > Gaiellaceae > GMQP-bins7. The sequence goes on from JACCVK010000070.1 coordinate 2,727, forward strand.
CATGCGGGCCACCCTAGCCGAGCCCTCCGATGCGCTCGACTCGAGGCCGATCATCGTCACGTCGAGCCCGCTCGAGAAGACCCGCTGCGCGGCCTCCGGATCGGCCCAGATGTTGAACTCCGCGGCTGGGGTCATGTTTCCCTCCCCGATCGAGCCGCCCATGACCACGATCCGAGCCAATCCTTCGCCGCGATGAACGCTCAGGAAGCGTGCGACGTTCGTCAACGGCCCCGTGGCGACGATGGTCACGGGCTGCTCACTTGCGTCGACGCGGGCGACCATGAAG
>JACCVK010000074.1 GCA_013698195.1 Actinomycetota bacterium
GGTGGGAGCTCGCCTTCGAGTGGGAAGCGCCGCGGGACGCGCACGACGGTAAACGCGAGCACCTCCGAGCCCTTTTCCTTCGCGATGGCGATCGCCGTCGCGACCATCTCCTCGCCGATGTCGCCCAGCTTCATCGGCACGAGGATGCGCTGGAACTCAGTTGCCGGGGGCAGCTCCTCGAACGGCGTGACGTGGTCAAGCAGCCCGCGCCGAGCGGTGCGGCGCACCACCACGAAGACGGCGAGGCCGGCCAGGAGCCAGAGCGGGCCGACGTAGCGTGCGCCCGGGTGCGTCGCGAGCGCGAGGATCCAGATCGCGAAAGTCGCCGGCGCGCCGATCACCGCCGCGAGCGGGAGCCGGTGGCCGAGGATCGTCACCTCTGGCCTGGCTCGGAACGGGCGAGTGAGCGCAGGCTCGCGCACCCGAAGCCAGATGACCGCAAGCTGAGCGGCCGTGAACGCGAGCAGGACGCCGAACGAGTACACGCTTGCGAGGAACTCCGGATCGCCGCCGGCAGCGAGCTCGTTGAGGACGATCGTGCCGATCCCGAGCCCGGCGGCGATGAGGATCGCCTGGCTCGAGACGAGCGCGCGGCGCTCGAAGCGTGCGAACTCCCGCGGAAGCGAGCCGTGCTCGGCGAGCGAGTACGTCAGACGGGTGATGCCCGAGACCGACGTCGTCGCCGCGCCGAGGAGGACGAGGGCACCCGAGACGCCGATTGCGATCCGAAGCACGTCGACGAGCAGACCGGGCAGCTCGCCCTCGAACGCGGCGGCGATGCCGACGAGCGGGGCCTCGAGCCACTCGTCACCGAGCGATGTCGACCCACCCGCGGCCGGATACGCGGACAGGCCGACCGCGGCGATGAGGACGGTGACGAGCACGACGAGCCCGATCGCGGAGAACAGGGAGCGGGGCAACGTGCGGCCCGGCTCACGCGCCTCCTCGGCCAGGTTCGCGGCGGTCTCCAAGCCCGTGTACGCGAGCATCGCCAGCGGAAGCGCGAAAGCGAGATCCCCCCACTCCTGCCCGCTCGCAAGGCCGAAGCCCTCGCGCAGCGTCTCGGGCGAGAGCAGGAATGACACACCGAGCAGCACGAGCAGCCCCTGGACCGCGAGATCGAGGATCGCGACGGCGAGCGCGCCCGTGTACAGGCGCGTCCGACGCGTGAGACGGGCGGCCGCGATGGCCGCGATCACCAAGCAGCCGATCAGCACATCCCAGGGCGCATCCCGTAGCGACGGCGCCGAGACCGCCGCTCCCAGATAGTGGGGCATGAAGAGCGCGGAGAGCGCCATCACGATCAGAAAGTCCAGAAAGAGCGCCCAGCCGGTCACGAACCCCGCGAGGTCGTTGAAGGCCCTGCGCACGAACGTCGCCGCGCCACCGGTCTCGGGCAGCGCCGCTGTGCCCTCCGCGTAGGAGAGCGACACCGTGAGGAAGAGAGCACCGGTGAGCAGGAGGACGAGCGGCGTCAGCCCGAGCGCCTGCGCGGCGACGATCCCGAGCGCGATGTAGAGGGACGAGGCGATCTCGCCGTAGGCGACCGCAAAGAGCGATGGAGCGTCGAGGATCCGCTCGAAGCCGCGGACCTTGCGTGCCATCAGCGCACCCGCTTGCGCTCGACGGTGAAGCGTCCGATTCCGAGCGCGATGAAAAGCGCACCGAGCACGAATCCGACAACGCCGCCTCCCTCGAGCGCGGTCCGCACGAGCAGCGCGGTCCCGATCGCGACGAACGCGATCGAGAGGACGAAGATTGCGACTCTGTAAGCGCTCACACGCCAACCTGGGTTGGTCTGTGAGCGTGGAGGGATGGGAACTGGGAGGTTCCCCACGTTCTCGAGAAGAAGGGGGCTCGTTGGGGAAACATGGTTTCCCCAACGGGAGCGAGCGCAGAGCGAGCGACGCTCACGCGGCTCCTGAGGCGACGACCATGGTGCGGCAGCGGGCGTTCTTGAGCACGTAGTCGACGGTCTTCCCGAAGACGGCCCGCTGCCGCCCGGTCAGAGCTGACCGCTGCGAGCCGAGGACGATGATCTCAGCCTGGCGCGCTTCGGCCTCAGCCACGATCGCCGGCCCCGCGGCGCGCGCGCGCTCGAGCCTGCCGACGATCGGCACGCCGTACGAGTCGGCCACGGCCATCGCCTGGTCGAGCTCGCGGTTCGCGAGTCGCTCCAGCTCGGGAACCTCGTCTGCCAGCGGCCGGTCGAGCGGCATCTCGATCACCGTCACCGCAACGATCCGGGAGCCACGCTCGGCCGCGAGCCGGCAGGCGAGGTCGAGCGCCTCGTCCGACGATTTGCCGGCCACGATCGGCACGAGGATCCGGCGGTACTCGAGCGCGAGCTCTGGGCCGAAGGCCGGTGGCGCCTTGACGACCTCGCGGACACGGGCGCGGACGAAGCGGCGGCGATAGATCGCGTACGCGACAAGGCCGACGACCATCCAGCCGAGGCCCACCCAGCGCGTCGTTGCGTTCTGCACGACCAGCACGAGGAAGGACGCACCGGTCGCGATTCCGCCGCCGATCGCGAAGAGCGGCCAGCTCACCCCTCGCACGCGGACGTTCGGGTGCGCACGGAAAACAACCTCGGACTCGTCTCGGTCGAGCATCCGCAGACGGACGACAGCGGCGTGCGCAACCGTGAACGAAAGCGTCGCCCCAAGCGAGTAGAGCGTCCCGATGAAGTTCACGTCGCCTGGAATCAGCAACAGGATCGGCGCGATGCCCGCGAAGAGAATGAGCGCGAGCCATGGAGTCTTGAACCGCGGGTGCAGGGTTCGCAGTCTCTCGGGAAGCTGCCGATAGCTCGCCATGGAGTAGGTGATCCGCGACGCGCCGATCACCCCCGCGTTCGTCGCGATGAAGAGGATGGTTGCGGCCAGGATTCCGACGTAGATCTCGGCGAAGTCGAGTGTGAGACCCTCGAGACCGAGGTTCTGGACAACGCCAAGAATCGGGTCGTTCGCGTACCCGCCGTCCTCGGGGGGTAGCGCGAGCAGCGTCGTCAGCTCGCCGTCGATCGTCTCGACCGGAAGCGCGGACAGGGCGACGAGCGGCAGCGTGAAGTAGATGGCGAAGACCGCCCCCGCGACGAGCTTGTATGCGGCCGGCACCGTACGAACGGGGTCCCGGACCTCCTCCGCGAGGTTCGAGACCGTCTCGACCCCCGTGTAGGCGAGCATCGCCACGGGAATCGCGATCGCGAGGTTCGACCACGTCGGCGCCACACCCCACCGCACGTTCTCGACCAGCACCTCCGGGCTGAAGACGAGAGCGAAGCCGACGATCACGAGCAGCACCTGCGTCGCGAAGTCGACGACGGCGAGAGAGATCGAGAGTTTCGCCGCCTCCTGCACTCCGACGATGTTGAGCGTGACAAGGACGACGATGACGATCGCGCCGCCGACAGTGTCCCACGGGTTCGTGCGCAGCGGCTCCCAGAAGATCGAGAGGTAATGCGGGACGAAGAATGCGGACACCGCGACGGTTACCACGTAGACGAGCATCTGCGACCAGCCGGCGACGAAGCTGACGACCTCGTCGAACGCGTGCCGCGCGAAGCTCGCCGAGCCGCCGGCCTCCGGGAAGCGCGCCGTTCCCTCGGCGTACGTGGCGGCGGTCGCGGCGAAGACGATCCCGGCGGCGACGAAGACGAGCGGCGTCAGGCCGAGCGCGTAGAACGCGGTAAGGCCGAGGGCGTAGTAGATCGAGGAGCCGACGTTCCCGTATGCGGTCGCGAAAAGCGCGGGCGTGCCGAGTACGCGCTCCATCTCCACCTGTCGTCTTCGACGGCGACCAGGCACGGCGCGCAAGCCTACAAGCGCCGGGGGGTCAGGTCTTTGCACGTGGTGCGTGGAAGACCTGACCCCCTCGACGAAAGAGGGCCGGCGATTGCCGGCCCTCTCGTCGTGTCGTCTCGCGATCGGCCGCTACGGGCGGTCGATCGTGAACTGCGCCGTCGTCAGGGTCTCCGTGTGCGCGGGGTTCGATGCCGACCCGCCGGCCTTGACGATGGTGATCCTGAAGACGTAGGTCCCGTCGGGAACCGTGTACGTCCTCGCTCCGTTGGCGCCGGTCGTCTGCCCGCTGAATGGGAAGGCGAAGACGCCGGTGGAAGTCGCGTTCCTCGGGAGGAACTGGCGGTCGAACGCGAGGTGCCAGGACCTACCGGTCACCGCATGCCTGACCTCGACCTTCATCCGCCGCACCTGATGGTCGAAGTGCACCAAGAGCTGCGGAACGTTGAAGGCGTCGGTCATCGTGAACGTCGCACCCGGCGCGTTCGTGTAGCTCCCAGCCGGGTCGAAGCACTCGAGTCCACGCACGAGCGCGGGGTTGCACGACGTGAGCCGCGCCACCCACGGGAACCCGAACGAGGTTGGCGCCGCCGCGACGATCGACTGGTAGTCGCCGATGAAGCCGGCGTATGGGACGCGGTACGTCTGGCCTCCGCCCTGAGGCGTGAGGACGATGTACCCGCCGTAGACGCCCTTCACGGGACCGGTTGCGGCCGTGATCGTGGCGGTGAACGTGACCTTCGTCTGTGCCGGAACGGTCACGCTGCTCGAGCTGAACGCCACCGTCGCATCCGAGGAGAAGAAGCCCGGTGCGAAGGTGCTGGCGCCGGTCGAGAGCGCGTTCACGTACGAGAGGTCGTACGTGGCCGAGCTCTTGCTGCGGTTCCAGATCTCGAGCGTACGGGTCGCCGGACCAGCTTCGCTCTCACCGAGTACGAGCTTGCCGGGCGAGACCTCCGTCTCGGCGAGGATCGCGTCGTCGATGTCGAGCATGCCGGCACCCTGCCGGTGGACGTTGTCCAGGAAGCCCAGACTCGGGTTCAACCCCCACGGCGCCGGATCGGCGCTGTTCTGGAGGATGGTCCGGACGTTGCCCCGGGTCGTGTTCGGCTTGGCCTCGGGGAGCAGTGCGACGCCGCCCGCAACGTGCGGGGACGCCATCGAGGTGCCGCTGATCGTCGCGTACGCCCCGCTCTCGAGCGGGTACGTCGAGCGAATCAGGCCACCGGGCGCACCGATGTCCGGCTTGAGGTCGAGCTCGGCCTCGAGCCCGTACGAGCTGAACGACGAGATGAGTCCGCCGGTCGGGTTCGTGAACGAGCCGGTGTCGTCGGTCCAGGTCATCGTGACCGGGCCGGCGGCGAGACGCGAGTCGATCAGAACTCCTTCTGCGTCCGAGATCGCGACCACGGGAATTGTGATCGGCGGCGTTCCGGCAACGGTCGGGCTGAACCGGCCCGGGACGTTGTTGTAGAGGACCACCGCTGCCGCCCCGGCGTTCATCGCGTTGAGCGCCTTCGCGTGGAATGTGCAGCCGCCGCGCCGGATCAGCGCGGCCATACCGGCAAGGCTTCCAGCCGGCAGAGCCACACATGCATCCGCCGTCGAGGCGGACGTGCCGGTTCGCGCCATGGGCAAACTGCCCGAGGTGGGAGCCGGCGGAGCCGACGCCGCATTCGCGTAGCCGATCGGTGTGTCATCCGGCGAGATGGTGAACGTGTTCAACGCGACGTGCGTGTTGTCGAACGACGCGACGCCGATGACTTTCTCGCCCATTCCGGGCACGCCACCGCTGTACACGCCGTTCGCACCGCTGTTGCCGATCGACGCGACGACCACGACGCCCCTCTTGACGAGGTTCGTGGATGCCTGGCCCGTCGGCGACTGGTGCCAGTTGTTGAAAGCATCGCCGATCGACATGTTCAGGACGTCCATGTCGTCATCGAGTACCCGCTCCATTGCCGAGATCATCACCTCGTCGGTCGTGGAGCCGCTGCAGCCGAAGACGCGATACGCGCCGAACGAGACGCCCGGTGCGACGCCAGTGACGTCACCCTCCGCCCCGACGATGCCGGCCACGTGGGTGCCGTGTCCATGGCAGTCGTCCGCAACCGGATCCGGAACCGGAGTCGGGCTGTACGCAAGGGAGGACGGATCGGCGTTGTACGCGTCGCCGACGAGGTCCCACTGCGCCACGACACGCGAGTTCGGGTGCGGTGCGCCCGCAGTGCCGTCCCCGCCGAGGTCGGCGTGGTCGAGATCGAAGCCGGTGTCCATGACGGCCACCTTGATGCCGTCGCCCGTGTATCCGAGCTCGGTCTGGGCGATGTCGGCGCCCGTCATCTTGATCGCCGTGGCGAGGTCTGGAATGGAGGTCGGAGTCGTCTCCGGAACGGAGATGATGCCGACCGGATAGACGGCCTCGACGTTCGGCAAGCCAAGCACTCGCTCGAGCTGACCTGCGCCGATGTCCAGCGAGACCCCGTTCCAGAGCTTCTGGAACTCGAAGCGGGTCCTGTACGTGATGCCCGCCTTCTTCGCGTCCGCATGGAACTTCTGCCGCTTTGCTGTCAGCGCGTTTGCGTTACCACCGTCCGCGACGGGCGACCCTGAAAGCTGGACATACCACGCACCGAGCATGTCGTGGGTCAACTGGCCGTTGCCGATGTCGGGCGACGAGCCGACCTGGCCCGTGTCCGCGCCTGCAACGGCCACGGGTACGAGCAGGGCGACAGCCGCACCGAGCAGTGCAAGCAAGCGCCTGCGTGGCACTCGGATTTTTCGCATCAAGCGTCTCTCCCCTTCTTCGTGGCCACCGAGCCGCAGGTCGGGCGACCGTGATAGGAACGCGGGCATCCTATTCAGGGTTTCGGCTCGCTACAAGAGGCAAGTGGCCGCCGCGGCCCCGAGAGCCGTCTAGCCGTGAATAGAGGCGATGAGCGGGATGATGAGGATCGCGACGATGTTCGCGATCTTGATCATCGGGTTGATCGCGGGGCCTGCGGTGTCCTTGTACGGGTCGCCGACCGTGTCGCCCGTGATCGCCGCGGCGTG